>DASWDS010000340.1:0-9423 GCA_036395165.1 Anaeromyxobacteraceae bacterium
AGCGTGACCTCGCGCGGCTGCAGGCGCGCCGCCGCGAGCGCCGCCGGCATCGCGTCGCGCAGGTCGTCGAGCTCGGCCTCGAGCAGGTGGCATTCCCGGACCTGCACCGGCTCGTGCGAGCGGCGCCGGAAGAAGACGAGCCGCCCGGTGCCGCGGTCGAGGTGGAACTTGGCGCGCGAGCGGTAGCGCAGCGGCGCCGGCGACGCGACGATGGGGGGCGCCCGGTAGCTGCCCGGCGCGAGCCGGCCTATGCGCCGCAGCGTCTCGGCGAGGCCGCGCTCCTTCGCCTGGAGCTGCGCCGGATACCCGAGGTGGAGCCACTCGCAGCCGCCGCAGAGGGCGTCCTCGCCCGGCCCGAAGTGCGGACACGGCGGCGCGACGCGCGCGGCGCCGGGAGAGAGCACCTCCACGAGGGTCGCGTGCGCGACCTCGGCGCCGGCCGGCACGTCGGCCGTGACGCGGTCGCCCGGCGCGGTGAAGGGGACGAACACGGCGCGGCCATCCTCGCCGCGCGCGACGCCCTCGCCGCCCTGGGCGAGATCGAGGATGTGGAGGGTGGTCCTCACGGCCGAGAAGCTAGACGACCAGCCACGATTCGGAAACAGTCAACGAGCGACAGCGAGCCCGCCGGGGCGCTGCTGGGGAACCGGCGAAGCCGGGCCCAGCAGCGCATGGGACCCGGCCAGCAGGGGTGGGGCCCTGGCCAGCTTCGCTGGACGGGGCGGGGGCGCAGCCCCCGTTCGATCATCCGCCGGCTAGGCGGAGTCGAGGTCCTTGCGGAGCTTCTCGACGAAGGCCTCGATGCGATCGCGCTTCGAGCCGTCCAGCTCGGTGAACTCGATGCCCATGCCGGGCGCGACGTTGGCGTGGTTGTCCCACTCGGCGACGCGGGTCACGCGCCCGGTCATGTCGAAGGGAAAGGCGGCGCCGGGCAGCTGGATGATGAGCTTCACGACGGTGTCGACCGGCAGCGGCTTGCGCGTGTTGATGAAGAGCCCGCCCTGGCTGATGTTGGTCGCCCAGTCGGTGAGGAAGCTCCCGACGCTCCGGTAGGCGACCGGGAGCTCGTGGTGCAGCCGCGCCGAGCGGCGCCTGTTGTCGACCTCGAGCTTCGTCATCGCAATCGAGTTTAGCAGGGTGGACCCGACGGGCAAACCCGCCGCGGCCGCGCGTCGCGCGGGGCTCATGCGACCCGGACCACGATGGGTGCGCCACGCGTCAACCCGAGCTGCCTCCACGCGTTCCCCTCGCGCACGGCGATCTCGAGCCGCCCCGAGCTGCCGAGCAGCGCGATCGGCTCGCCGGCGGCGCCGTGTCCATAGGTCTGGACGAACCGCGCGGCGCGATCGCCGACGAGGACCTCGCGCGGGCGCAGGCCGAGGTCGCCCGCGCGGATGGTGGTGAGCACGTTCCCGAAGGGATCGGCGGCCAGGCACTCGCCGTGAACCTCCGCGCCGCGCCGCTCGGCGCGCGGCCAGGGAAGGCGGACCGGGTCTGCCACCGCCGGCCCGAGCCAGGACGCGTCGCCGCCCGACGCGAGCCACGCGGCGACGGGCGCGAAGAGGTCGCGGCCGTGGAACGTGGCGGACACGGGGTCCGGCACCACGTCGCGCGAGGTCAGGTGGATGGCGCGCGCGCCCGCGCCGAGGAAGGGCGTGAAGAGCCCGTTGTCGGGGCCGACGAAGCGCCGCCCGGCGGCGTCGACGACGCAGAGCGGCCGGCGCGCGGTGCCGACGCCGGGATCGACCACCGCGAGGTGCACCGCGTGCCCGGGGAAGCGCGGCGCGCACGCCTCGAGCATGAGCGCGCCGGCGAGCACGTCGTAGGGCGCGACGTCGTGCGAGAGGTCCACCAGCGTCGCGTCCGGCGCGGCGGTGAGGAGGACGCCCTTCATCTGCGCCGGGTAGCTCGAGGCGGCGCCGAAGTCGGACAGGAGCGTGATGAGCAGGCGCGCGCTCACGGCTCAGACTCGCCTGTCGGCGTTCTTCGTGCTCGCGGAGCGGTTCATCGGCGAGTCTGAGGGATTCCCGGGCTTGCTGCGCTTCGCTTCGCTAGCCCTCAACCCCCCACCAGAAACGCGACGGGATCGGCGGAACACGAGTCAAACCGCCATCGTCTTCACGCCGGGCGCCACGATCAGCTTCGGCTCGGTGAGCCTCTGCACGTCGTCGACGCGGACGCCCGGCGCGAGCTCGCGCAGGACGAGGCCGTCCTGCGTCACGTCGATCCAGGCGTGGTCGGTGCAGATGGCCGAGACGCAGCGCTTCCCGGTGAGCGGGAGGGCGCAGGCGTGGAGGAGCTTCGGCTTCCCCTCCCTGGTGGCGTGCTCCATCATGACCACCACGCGCTTCGCGCCCGCGACGAGGTCCATGCCGCCGCCCATCCCCTTCACCATCTTGCCCGGGATCATCCAGTTCGCGAGGTCGCCCCGCTCGGAGACCTCGAGGGCGCCGAGGATGGCGAGGTCGATGTGGCCGCCGCGGATCATCGCGAACGACTCGGACGACGAGAAGTAGGCGGTCCCCTTCAGCTCGGTGACCGTCTCCTTCCCCGCGTTGATGAGGTCGGGGTCCACCTCGTCCTCGCGCGGATAGGGCCCGACGCCGAGCATGCCGTTCTCGGACTGGAGCACCACCTCGACGCCCGGCGGGACGTAGTTCGCGACCAGGGTCGGCATGCCGATGCCGAGGTTCACGTAGAAGCCGTCCTGGAGCTCGCGCGCGACGCGCTGGGCGATCTGCTCTCGGCTGAGGGGCATGGCGGCTATCTCCTCACCGTGCGGCGCTCGATGGGCTTCACGTAGTCCTTCCCCTTCACGAGCCGCTGCACGTAGATGGACGGCACGTGGATGGCGTCCCCCGCGAGCTCGCCCACCGGCACGATCTCCTCCACCTCGGCGATGGTGACCTTCGCCGCCCCGCACATCACCGCGTTGAAGTTGCGCATCGTCTTCCTGAAGACGAGGTTGCCCCAGGCGTCCGCCTTCCACGCCTTCACGAGCGCGAAGTCGGCGCGGAGCGGCAGCTCGAGCAGGTACTCGCGCCCGCCGATGACGCGCGTCTCCTTGCCCTCCGCGATCTGCGTGCCGACGCCCGTCGCGGTGTAGAAGCCGCCGATGCCCGCCGCCGCGGCGCGAATGCGCTCCGCGAGCGTGCCCTGCGGGTTCAGCTCGACCTCGAGCTCTCCCGAGAGGTACTGGCGCTCGAACTCCTTGTTCTCGCCCACGTACGAGGCCACCATCTTCCGGATCTGCCGCGCCTCGAGGAGCACGCCGAGGCCGAGGTCGGTCGTCCCGCAGTTGTTCGAGATGACGGTGAGCCCCTTCACGCCCTTCCTGTTCAGGGCGGCGATGAGGTTCTCCGGGTTCCCGCACAGCCCGAAGCCGCCCACCATGAGCGTGGCGCCGTCCGGGATGTCGCGGATCGCGTCGTCGGCCGAAGGCCTTGTCTTGTTCATCTAGCGCTCCACGATGGCGGCGACCGCCTCGCCGCCGCCGATGCAGAGCGTGGCGAGCCCGCGCTTCTTGCCGAGGTCCTTCATCGCGTACAGCAGCGTGACCAGGATGCGGGCGCCGCTCGCGCCGATGGGGTGCCCGAGCGCGACCGCGCCGCCCCGGACGTTCACGTTCTTGCCGTCGATCCCGATGAGCCGGTTGTTCGCCACGGACACGACCGCGAACGCCTCGTTGATCTCCCAGAGATCCACGTCCTTCGGCTCGAGCTTCGCCTTGGCCAGCACCTTCTTCACGGCGTCCGCCGGGGCGATCGTGAACTCGACCGGCTTCCGGGCGGCGCCGCCCCAGCCCGCGAGCCGCCCGAGCACCGCCCGCCCCTCCCTCCTCGCCCGCTCCGCGCTCATGAGCACGACCGCCGCGGCGCCGTCGTTGATGGACGAGGCGTTGGCCGCGGTGACGCTGCCGTCCTTCTTGAAGACGGGCTTGAGGCTCGGGATCCGGTCGGGCCGCGCGAGCCTGGGCCCCTCGTCGTCCGCGACCGCGGTCTTCTCGCCCTTCTTCCCCTCGATCTCGACCGGCACGATCTCGGCCTTGAAGAGCCCCTGCTTCTGCGCCTCGACGGCGCGGCGGGTGGACTCGAGGGCGTACTCGTCCTGCATGGCGCGCGAGATGCCCTGGCTCGTCGCGCACTCCTCGGCGCACATGCCCATGTGCACCTGCCCGTAGGGATCCCACAGGCCGTCGTGGATCATGCCGTCCACGAGCTCGGAGTTCCCCATGCGGACGCCGCTGCGCGCCGCCCGGTCGTAGTAGGGGACGTTCGACATCGACTCCATGCCGCCCGCGACCACCACCTCGGCGTCGCCGAGCGCGATGGCCTGCGCGCCCGAGATGACCGCCTTCAGCCCCGAGCCACACACCTTGTTGAGCGTCCAGCAGGGCGTCGTCTCGGGGAGGCCCGCGTAGAGGGCCGCCTGCCGCGCCGGCGCCTGCCCTTCCCCCGCCTGGAGGACGTTGCCCATGATCACCTCGTCCACGTCCGCAGGCGCCACGCCGGCGCGCGCCAGCGCCTCGCGGATGACGAGCGCGCCGAGGCGCGTGGCCGGGACGGTCGCGAGCGATCCGAGGAACGATCCGATGGGCGTGCGCACCGCCCCGACGACGACGACCTCGCGACCCGGCATGACGACCTCGCTGGTGGACGACCGCTCTCTAAGGATAGGCGCACCGCGTCGCCACGCGACCGATTTCCGGCGCCTCTCTTTTGGGCTTGGCCGCGCCGCTTGCGCGCGGCGCGCCTCCTGCTAACGTCGGGCGCCATGCCCGCCCACCCGCCTCACTACGACGCGACCGCGCCCGCCATCCTCGTCCACGGAGGCGCGGGGAACCTCGGGGCCGACGACCCCGCCTCCGACGGCGGGGACGCCTCGCGGCTCGAGGGCGTGCGCGCCGCCGCCCAGGCCGGCTGGTCCATCCTGGCGGCAGGCGGGACGGCGCTCGACGCGGTCGAGGCGGCGGTCCGGCTCCTCGAGGACGATCCCACCTACAACGCCGGCGCGGGCGCCTGTCTCACCGCCGCGGGCGACGTCGAGCTCGACGCCTCGATCATGGACGGCGCGACCCTCCGCTGCGGAGCGGTGGCGGTGGTGCGCGACGTGAAGAACCCGATCACCCTGGCGCGGCGCATCATGGAGCGGTCGGAGCACGTGCTCCTCGCCGGACCGGGCGCGTCCGCCTTCGCGCGAGAGGTGGGGATCCCGGCCCACGAGAACGCGCTCCTCGTCACGCCGAGGCAGCGCGAGCGCTGGGAGCGCCTGCGCGGCGCGGCGCCGGCCGGGCACGGGACCGTCGGCGCGGTCGCGCGCGACCGGGCCGGCCACCTCGCGTCCGCGACCTCGACCGGCGGCATGGCGATGAAGCGACCGGGACGCGTGGGCGACACGCCCATCATCGGCTGCGGGACGTACGCGGACGACGAGCTGGCGGCGGTCTCCTGCACCGGGCACGGCGAGCGCATCATCCAGCTCACGCTCGCGAGGGCGTGCGCGGACCTGGTCCGGCAGCGCGGCTCCGCGATGGAGGCGGCCAGGGAGGCGATCCGCCAGCTCGGCGCGCGGCTTCGGGGTGAGGGCGGGCTCATCGTCGTGGCACCGCGTGGCGAGGTCGGCTTCGCGCACAACTCGCCCGTCATGAGCCGCGCGTGGTCGAGGAGCGACGGGACGATCGTCGCGGAGATGTGACGCCTACTTCGCGCCGTCCTTCTTCTGCATCAGGAAGGGCTGGATGATGTCGAGCGGGAGCGGGAAGATGATGGTGTTCGTCTTCTCGGTCGAGATCTCGATGAGCGTCTGCATGTAGCGGAGCTGGAGCGCGCCGGGCGAGCGGCCGATGACGTCCGCCGCCTGCCCGAGCTTCTCGGCAGCCTGGAACTCGCCCTCGGCGCTGATGACCTTGGAGCGCCGCTCGCGCTCCGCCTCGGCCTGCCGCGCCATCGCGCGCCGCATCTCCTCGGGCAGGTCCACCTGCTTCACCTCGACCGCGGTCACCTTCACGCCCCAGGGCTCGGTGTGGCGGTCGATGATCTCCTGCAGCTGCCGGTTGATCTTGTCGCGCTGGCCGAGGAGGTCGTCCATGTCGACCTGGCCGAGCACCGATCGCAGCGTCGTCTGCGCGAACTGGCTCGTCGCGAAGAGGAAGTCCGTCACCTGCAGGAAGGCGCGGTCGGCCTGCACCACGCGGAAGTAGATGACCGCGTTCACCTTGACCGAGACGTTGTCGCGGGTGATGACGTCCTGCGGCGGCACTTGCTCGGCCGTGACCCGCATGTCGATGATGATCATCCGGTCCACGAACGGGATGATCCACTTGAGCCCCGCCGTCTTGAGGCCGACGTAGCGGCCCAAACGGAGCACGACGGCCTGCTCGTACTCGTTCACGATGCGCAGGCCCATGAAGAACCAGAGTGCGACGACGGCGACCGGGACCAGCAGTCCGAGAGCGGGCATGCGCCTCTCTTATCGCGTTGTCGCGCGCTCGGCTACGACCGTGAGGACGAGCCCGTCCACGCCGGTGACGCGCACCCGGGCGCCGCGCGAGATGGGCTCGGCGGCGCGCGCGCGCCAGTACTCGCCGTGCACGAAGACCTCGCCGCCCGACGGGCCGATCTCGGTCAGCGCCTCCCCCTCCTCCTGGACGAGGCCCTGTGACCCGAGCACCAGCCGGCCGCGCCTCGACGAGGCGATCTTCCAGGCCACGAAGGCGAGGACCGTGGTGAGCGCGAGCGGCGTCGGCCAGACGACGAGCGGCGACAGCGTGAAGGCGCCGGGGTCGAAGCGGTAGTCGGGCGAGCTCTTGTCGATGAAGAGGAGCGTGCCGACGAGGATGCAGACGGCGCCCGCCGCGCCGGCCAGCCCATGCGTCGTGACGTACGCCTCCGCCACGAGCAGCCCGACGCCGGCGAGGAGCAGCACGACCGCGCCGGCGTTCACCGGGATGACGCGCATCGCGAGGAAGGCGAGGAAGAGGCAGATACCGCCCGCGATGCCCGGGGCGAACGATCCCGGGTGGTACAGCTCGAGCGCGATGCCGAGCGTGCCGATGAGCATGAGGAGCGCCGCGACGTTCGGGTTCGCGAGGAAGCCGAGCGTGCGCTGGCGAACGGTCTGGTCGAGCGGCTCGAGGCGGGCCTCCTTGCCGCGGAAGGCCACGCGCTTGCCGCCGATCTCGATCTGCTTGCCGTCCGCGCCGTCGAGCAGCGACGCCAGGTCCGTCGCGACGCGATCGACGACGTGGAGCTTCACCGCCTCCTCGGCGGTGACCGAGACGCTCTCGCGGACCGCCTTCTCGGCCCACTCCTCGTTGCGGCCGCGGAGCTTGGCGATGGAGCGGGCGAAGGCTGCGGTGTCGTTCTCCACCTTGCGGGCCATGTCCTTGCCCGCCTCCTTCTCCACGTCGCCGCCGCCGGCCAGCACCGGGTGCGCCGCCCCGATGTTCGACGCGGGGTGCATGCCGGCCACGTGCGCCGCCAGCGTGAGGAACACGCCCGCCGAGCCGGCGCGCGCGCCCGCGGGCCCGACCCACACGACCACCGGGACCTCGCTCCCCAGCATCTTCTGGACGATGTCGCGCGTCGCGTCGAGGATGCCGCCCGGCGTGTCGAGCGTGATGGCGACCGCGTCGAGGCGCTCCGCCCGGGCGCGGGCGAGGCCGGCCTCGACGTACTCGGCGGTCCCGCCCGTGATCGCGTCGTCGATGGTGAGGTGCAGGACCCGCGGCGGGCGCGGCGCATCCGGCGAGCGGGCGGCGCGCTCCTCGGGCGCGCCCAGCGCGGCGCCCGCGATGACGAGGGCGGTGGCGGCGGCGAGCGCGGCGCGGCTTCGCTTCGTACGGCGCATGGTCACCTCGCGGCGGGCGTGCCGAGCTCCTTCATGACGAGCTGCAGATCTTCCCACGCCTTCTTCTTCTCGGGCGGGTTCCGGAGGAGGTAGGCGGGGTGGAAGGTGGGCATGAGCCGCACCCCGCGCGCGCCCTCGCCGTAGTCATCGGGCAGCGAGCGCCAGCGGCCGCGCTGCTTCGAGATGGGCGTCGGGTCGCGCAGGAGCGTCTGGACCGCGAAGCGGCCGAGCGCGACGAGCACCTTGGGCCTCACGGCGGCGACCTGCGATTTCAGAAAAGGCTCGCAGGCGGCGATCTCGTCCGGCTCGGGGTCGCGGTTGCCCGGCGGCCGGCACTTCACCACGTTCGCGATGTAGACCTGCTCGCGGCGGTACCCCATCGCCTCGATCATCTTCGTGAGCAGCTGGCCCGCCTTGCCCACGAAGGGCTCGCCCTGGAGGTCCTCGTCCGCCCCGGGCCCCTCTCCCACGAACATGAGCTCCGCCGACGGATCGCCGACGCCGAAGACGAGGGTCGTGCGCCCGCCCGCCAGCTTGCAGCGCTTGCAGTCGCCCAGCTCGTCGCGGATGGCGAGGAGCGCGGGCGAGCCGCAGCCCTTGTCGGTCGAGCGGACCAGAACGGGGGTGTCGGGGGCGGAGCCCCCGACTTCGATCGACGGCGAAGCCGGCGGCCGCTCGCGCGAGCGAGCGGAGGCGCCGGAGGCGCCCGCCGCCGGAAAGGGAGACGCGACGCGCGGCGCGCCGTCGGCGTGCACCTCCTCCACCCCGGCATCCCTGAGCCACTCGAGGTGCGCCCTCGTCTCCACCAGGATGTCCCGGACCTCCGGCGTGGCTTCCTGTGCGTCCTTGCTCACCATGTCCTCGCTTTCATCGCGTGTGGGCGCGAGGGCCATCGCTCACGATCGCGGGCGCCGCTCCTCGAGCACCAGGACCACCCAGTCGAGGATCGCCTCGGCGACCTGATCCTTCGTGCCCTCGATGTTGGCGCGCTCGCCGGGCCCGACCAGCGTCACCCGATTGCGTTCGCTCGCGAAGCCGGCGCCGGGCTTCCCCACCTTGTTCGCGACGACGAGGTCGCACCGCTTCGAGGCGAGCTTCTTCCGCGCGTTGGCGAGGAGCGCCTCCGTCTCCGCGGCGAAGCCCACCAGGATGGGCGCGCCGCTCTTGCCGTCGAAGCGCTTGCCGAGACCCGCGAGGATGTCGGGCGTGCGCGTGAGGACCACCTGCTCGTCCTCGTCCGTCTTCTTCTTCTTGGTCGGCGCGGGCGAGCGCGGCTTGAAGTCCGACACCGCCGCCGCGCCGACGAAGACGTCGAGGTCGCCGGACACCGCGTCCACGGCGCGGGCCATCTCCTCGGCGGTGACGACGCGCACCGTCCGGACACCCGCCGGATCGGGCAGGTCGACCGGGCCCGACACGAGGACCACCTCCGCACCGCGCCGCGCGGCGACCCGCGCCACCGCGTAACCCATCTTGCCCGTCGAGGGATTCGAGATGAAGCGGACCGGGTCGAGCGGCTCGCGCGTCGGGCCCGCCGTCACGACCACGCGGCGCCCGACGAGGTCGCGCGCGCCG
>DASWDS010000341.1:0-14107 GCA_036395165.1 Anaeromyxobacteraceae bacterium
CTCCTCGTCACGGTCGGCCGCCCCTTCCTCACCTCGCCCGAGAAGGGGGCCCGGACGACGCTCCACGTCGCGACCGCGCCGGAGCTGGCCGGCGTGAGCGGGCGCTATTTCAAGCGGTCGCGCGAGGCGCGCCCGTCCGCGGCGGCGCTCGACGCCGGGTCGCAGGCGAGGCTCTGGGACGTCTCCGCGCGAATGGTCGGGCTGCCGCCGCCGGCGACCGCCTGACGCTCCCTCGGCAGGACGCGCGCCCGCCTGCGCCCACGTCGCATTGCGTCATGGGATTGGCTCGCCCGCCCAACCCGGATGGTCTTGCCCCGGCGGCGAGACCTCTGTCAGAATCCGGCGCCTTCGTTCTCACACGCGATTTTTGAACGGTCATTCCCAACGGCATGACCGGCGCGATCAGCACGCGCCGCACCCGGACCCATCCACTCCCCCCAGAGAATGAGCCCATGTCCACCAAAGCGCTGAAGCCGATCCTGAAGAACCCGCTCGATCCGCCCGAGAAGGTGGAGTTCAACATCCCGGGCGAGATCGCCCGCACGACGGGCGGCTACGAAGAGGCGATGAAGGAGGGCTACGACCTCATCCAGCGCCCCATCCGCTCGGTCTCGATCGACCAGGTCGAGAAGCAGCACGCGAAGCGCCGCATGACGGTCTGGGAGCGGATGCGGGTCCTCACGGAGAAGGAGCCGAACGTCCTCTTCCAGAACTGGGGCAAGAACCTCGACGGCGCGTCGCTCGTCACCGCGGTCCTCCGGATCAACGGCCGCGACGTCGCCTGCTACGGCCACGACTTCACCGTGCGCGCGGGCTCGATGGACGCGACGAACGGCAACAAGCTCGCGCGGCTCTTCCGCCTCGCCGGCGACAAGGGCATCCCGCTCATCGGCATGAACGACAGCGCCGGCGCGTTCGTGCCGGCCGGCGTCGGCGGGCTCGACGGCTACGCCGAGGCGTTCACGGCGCTCCGCAAGATCAGCGGCGTCGTCCCGTCGATCATGTGCATGTTCGGCTTCAACGCCGGCGGCGGCTCGTACCTGCCGCGCCAGGGCAGCTTCGTCATCCAGCCGAACGACACCTTCTTCGGCCTCACCGGCCCCGGCGTGGTGAAGTCGGTGCTCGGAGAGGACATCAGCCCCGAGGACCTGGGCGGCCCGAAGGTGCACGGCGCCTCCGGCGTCGCCGACCTCACCGTGCAGGACGAGCTCGCGGCGCTGCGCCAGGCGGTGCGGCTCCTCGATTACCTGCCCGACAACAACCACGTCGCGCCGCCGTTCGAGAAGACGAGCGACCCGCTCGACCGGAAGACCTGGGAGATCAACACGCTCCTCAAGAAGGCCTTCAACTCCGCGACCGGCTTCAACACGCCGTTCGACGTCGGCATCGTCATCCAGCAGGTGTGCGACTACGGCGACTACTTCGAGATCCAGCCCGAGCGCGCCAAGGAGGTCGTCACCGCGTTCGGCCGGCTCGGCGGAAACGTGGTCGGCTTCGTCGCCAACAACAGCGCCGTCGCCTCCGGCCAGATCGACTGCGACTCCGCGGTGAAGATCGCCCGCTTCGTGCGCTTCTGCAACATCTACAACATCCCCATCATCTTCATGGAGGACACGACGGGCTTCCTGCCCGGCCGCGAGCAGGAGGCGCGCGGCATCGTGCAGGCGGGCCGCTCGATGCTCGACGCCATCGTGGACGTGCGTACGCCGCGCATCCTGCTCATCCTGCGCAACGCGTTCGGCGGCGCCTACGCCTCTTACAACAACTACCCGACCGGCGCGGACCTCGTGCTGGCGCTCCCCACGACGCGCCTCGCCGTGATGGGGCCCGCCGGCAAGGAGTTCGTCTACAAGGACGAGCTGCGGAAGATCCGCGGCACGGCGGCCGAGATGGTGAAGAAGGGCATCCAGACGCGCACCGCCGCCGGGATGGACCCCGAAGACGCCAAGAGGGACGCCGACAAGGAAGCGGCCGAGTGGCTGAAGACGCAGGAGGGCGCCCTCAACCGCCGCTACGAGAGGGAGCTCATGAACCCGAAGGAGGGCCTCGCGCTCGGCTCGATCTCGCAGATCGTGATGCCGACCGAGCTGCGCAAGGTCCTCGGCGAGAACCTCGCCTTCCTCCTCCGCCACTACGAGCCGTCGCCGATGAGCGGCCCGCAGCGCGAGTTCCACTAGGCCCGCCGGAACCACCCGACCCTTCGATCCAGACTGGAGATAGAGACCGATGGCTCCGACCCACGACTGGTACAACGAGAACCCGCTCACCCACCGCGACCGCCGGCTCGGCAAGTCCGCCTCGCCCTGGGTCCGCTCGTTCGCCTGCGACGACCTGAAGCCGCTCATCGTCTGCCGCGGCCCCATCCGCAAGGAGGCGATGGACGTCTTCGGCGAGATGGGGATCGCGCACTACGGCATCCTCCTCTCGGAGAAGGACTCGATCGTCTTCCCGAACGCGCTCGCCCCCGAGCTGCGGCAGCTCACCGACAACAGCCGCATCCACCGCGTCCCCGACTACACCGGCGCGACGAAGGAGGAGCGCGTCGAGCGGATGAACCAGATCGTCCAGATCGCGAAGGACAACGGGTACGACTCCGTCTTCGCCGGCTACGGCTTCATGGCCGAGGACGAGGAGTTCGTCGCGACGATCGAGAAGGCGGGCCTCAAGTTCATCGGCCCGAACTCGACCACGCAGGCGCGCGCCGGCAAGAAGGACGAGGCGAAGCGCACCGCGCTCGAGGTGAAGGTGAGCGTCACCCCGGGCGTGAACAACGTGACGGCGCGCACCCTCCTCAAGAAGTTCGACACGCGCAAGAAGCTGCAGCTCGTGGACGAGGCGCGCGAGTTCCGGATCGACAAGAAGATCCTGGAGGAGGCGCCGCTCGAGGTGGTGGCCGACCACGTGCTCGCGGCCTCCTACGCGAAGGGCATGGACCTCCTCTCGATCGAGGAGCTCGGGGAGCAGGTGCGCCTCGAGGTCGCCGAGATGTTCAAGAAGCACCCCGCGAGCCGCGTGCGCCTGAAGGCGATCGGCGGCGGTGGCGGCAAGGGGCAGCGCATCCTGGGCGGCACGCTGCTCACGGCCAAGAACCCCGACGCGCGCATGATCGAGGAGGCGGCCGCCGAGGCGCCGGCGCTCGTGCGCGAGGTGCTGAGCGAGGTCAAGACGACGGGCGTCGGCGACAACAAGAACCTCCTCATCGAGCTCAACATCGAGCAGACCCGCCACAACGAGATCCAGCTCCTCGGCAACGGGACGTGGTGCATCTCGCTCGGCGGCCGCGACTGCTCGCTGCAGATGCACGAGCAGAAGCTGCTCGAGGTCTCGGTGACGCAGGAGGGGCTCGCCGCCGCCATCGGCAGCGCCGAGAAGGCCGGGAAGAAGGAGGAGGCGCGCGCGCTCGCGACCGACCTCGAGATCCTGAAGCGGATGGAGGACGACGCCGCCCGCTTCGGCGCGGCGGTGGGCCTCGACTCGGCCTCGACCTTCGAGTGCATCGTCGACCGCGACCGCTACTACTTCATGGAGGTCAACACCCGCATCCAGGTCGAGCACCGCGTCTCCGAGCTCTGCTACGGCCTGAAGTTCACGAACCCGGACGACCCGGGCGACTCCTTCGTGGTCGAGTCGCTGGTCGAGGCGATGGCGCTGCTCGCGCGCCACAAGGCGCGGCTCCCGAAGCCGCGCCGCATCCCGCGCTTCGGCGCCGCGGTGGAGGCGCGCCTCAACGCCACCGACGGGTCGCTCTCGCCGCACGCGGGCGGGCTCATCCGCTTCTGGTCGAAGCCGATCGAGGGCGAGATCCGCGACGACCAGGGGATCAGCCTCCCGAACCCCGACACCGGCATGTTCATGCGCTACCGCGTCGCCGGCACGTACGACTCGAACCTCGCCCTCCTCCTCACGAAGGGCGACGACCGCCTCGAGAGCTACCAGCACCTCTCGAGCGTGCTGACGAGGATGAGCCTCCGCGGCGTGAACCTCGCCACGAACCTCACCTTCCACTACGGCCTCGTGAACTGGTTCATCGGCCAGAACGTGATGGCGAAGCCGACCACCCGCTTCGTCGTGCCGTACCTCACGCTCGTCGGGCAGCTGAAGGGCGAGGGGAACAAGCTCGACACCGCCTACGCGTTCGCCGAGATGCGGAAGCACTACGCGGCGAAGATGGCCGCCGAGAGCCCGGACGACCCCTCCATCGCGAAGGCGATGTCGGACGTCATCGACCGCAAGGTGACGCTGCTCACCCGGGTCATGGACAGGCTGCTGGAGGAGCCGCACCTGCTCGCGGGCTGGCTCTCGCTGAACCGCAAGCAGTACAAGCTCGAGGGCGGGAAGCTCGTCTGGATCCGCAACCCGCTCGGCGTGCTCAACGACACGTACCACTACCTCAACATGGCGTACGACCCGAAGGCGCCGGCGGCCGAGGTCATCTGGCAGCACGACCAGGAGCTGCTCCAGACGGCGATCCGGTTCTACGCCGCGCTCCGGAAGACGTTCGGGCTGCGCAAGGACCAGTTCTACAAGCTGAACGAGATCCTGAAGAACGAGGCGCCGCAGGGCGGGTACGACGCCGACATGTGGACGCAGATCCGCGCCGCGCACCTCGGCTACGAGGCGGGCAACGAGCTGCTCGGGCTCCTCTTCATGGTGGCCGAGAAGGTGAAGTTCTTCGACTTCCGCGTCGAGCCGAACCTCGAGGTCACCATCCCCGCGTACCTGAACGACCCGGAGCTGCAGGCGCGCATGAAGAAGGTGCTCGTGCCGCCACCCGCGACGAAGGCGGACGAGCTCGTGGCGCCGTACGGCGGCATGTTCTACCGCCAGGAGGCGCCCGGGAGGCCGCCCTTCATCAGCGAGGGGCAGCACTTCGAGAAGGGCACGCCGCTCTACATCATCGAGGTCATGAAGATGTTCAACACGGTCCGCGCGCCGTTCGCGGGCACCGTCGACAGGATCGTCATGCAGGGCGCGGACGGGAGCGTCGTGCAGAAGGGGCAGCCGCTCTTCAAGATCACGGCCGACGAGAAGTTCGTCGAGGTGGACGTGAAGGAGGTCGCGCGGGAGCGCAAGAGCCGCACGAACGAGCACCTCAAGGCCGTGCTCATGTCGCCGCGCGAGAAGTTCTACGAGGTCGAGCCGAAGGAGAGCGTCGAGGACGAGCCGCGCTCCAGGGCTGGCGACTACGTGCAGGCCGTCTAGCTCGGCTCCACCCGTCGCCGCGGGACGAAGGACCCCCTCCGGCGGGGTCCTTCTTCTTTGCGGCCACGGCTCCGCGCCGCGCGGGTGCGTCACGAACCCGGCCTCACGGTGAAGGCGGCCGGGCCGGCGAGCCCCCTCTCGAACCTGTGGCGAAACCGCGCGGGAGCCGACATAGTGTCGCGACCTGCGACCCGCAGCCGGCCGGGGTGACCGGCGCGCGGCGGCGGGTGGCCCTTTCACGGAAGGCGAACATGGAGCTCTCTCGAAAGACGGCGGTCCTGCTCGCGCTGGCAGTCTCCATGAGCGCGGTCCCGGCCAAGGCCCTGGCGGGGAAGACGCTCGAAGGCGTGAGGCAGCGCGGGCAGGTGGTGTGCGGCGTCAACACGTCGGCGCCGGGGTTCTCCGCGACCGACAGCCAGGGCCGATGGGTCGGGATCGACGTCGACCTGTGCCGGGCGATCGCGGCGGCCGTGCTCGGCGACGCGGGCAAGGTCCGCTTCGTGCCGCTCAACTCGCAGCAGCGCTTCGCGGCGCTCCAGGCGGGCGAGATCGACGTCCTCTCGCGCAACACGACGTGGTCGCTCACGCGCGACGCGTCGCTCGGCATCGTCTTCACCGGCGCCATCAACTACTACGACGGCGAGGGCTTCATGGTGCCGAAGAAGCTCAAGGTGGACAGCGTGAAGAAGCTCAACGGCGCGACGGTGTGCGTCCAGGCGGGGACCACGACCGAGAAGAACGTCGCCGAGTACTTCGCCGCCAACAACATCAAGTACAAGGCGGTCGTGTTCGACACCGCCGAGGCCATCCAGTCGGCCTTCTTCTCCGGGCGTTGCCAGGCCTACACCACCGACATGTCCGACCTCGCCGGCGCGCGCACGCACGCCACGAACCCGGGCGACTTCGTCGTGCTGCCGGAGGTGATCTCGAAGGAGCCGCTGGGCCCGGCGGTCCGCCGGGGTGACGACGAGTGGTTCCAGATCGTCCGTTGGTCCTTCTACGCGATGCTGGAGGCGGAGGAGCTCGGCCTCACCCAGGCGAACGCCGAGAAGCTCCGGGCGGAGAGCAAGGACCCCTCCGTGCAGCGCATGCTCGGCACGGGCGAGGACACCGGCAAGCTGCTCGGGCTCGAGAAGGACTGGACCTACCGCATCGTCAAGCAGGTGGGGAACTACGGCGAGAGCTTCGAGCGGAACATGGGCCCGAACACGCCCGTCGGCCTGCCGCGTGGCGTGAACAGGCTGTGGTCGAAGGGCGGCCTCCAGTACGCGCCGCCGCTGCGATAGCGACGAACGACTCGGCGCGGTGCACGTCCGTGCGTGCTGAGCCCTTCGACTCCGGGCGCTGCGCGCCCTGCGCTCAGGGCGAACGGATGGTGTCGCCGGCCGTCATGAAGGAAGCTTGAGACGCTCCTTCCTCTCCTGGTCCACGCGCTCGGGCCGCGCCCGGCTGTACCAGATCGCGCTCCTCGCGGGGCTGGCGCTCGCCGGCGCGTTCCTGTGGAGCAACACGCGCGAGAACCTCGCGTCGCGCCAGATCCGCTCCGGGTTCGGCTTCCTCCAGGAGCCGGCCGGGTTCGCCATCGGCGAGGGGGTCGTGCCGTACTCGCCGAGCGACAGCTACCTCTGGGCCTTCGGCGCCGGGATCGCCAACACGCTCCGCGTCGCCCTGGCGGGCATCGCGCTCGCGACGGTCCTCGGCACGCTCGTCGGCATCGGCCGCCTCTCGCGCAACGCGCTCGTACGCTGGGTGTCCACGGGCTACGTCGAGGTGCTCCGCAACGTCCCGCTCATCATCCAGCTCTTCGCCTGGTACATGGTGGCGACCGAGCTCCTCCCCGACGCCGCGACCCCCGTCCAGCTCGCGCCGCACGTCTACCTCAGCAAGGGTGGGCTGCAGTTCCCGAATCCGGTCTGGGCGCGCGGTTGGGCGCTGGCGCTCGCGGGCGCGCCGCTGGGCGTGCTCGGCGCGTGGGCGCTCTTCCGGTGGGCGCGGGCGCGCCGCGAGCGCACCGGCCACACGCCGCAGGTGCTCTGGCCCGCCCTCCTCGTCGCCGGCGGGGTGCCCTTCGCTGGGTGGCTCGCCGGCGGCGCGCCGCGCGCGCTCGACCTTCCCGAGGTCACCGCCTTCAACGTCGCCGGCGGGACCGGCGTCACGCCGGAGTTCCTGTCGCTGCTCATCGGTCTCGCGACCTTCACCGGCGCCTACATCGCCGAGATCGTGCGCTCGGGGATCCTCGCGGTCCCCCACGGCCAGACCGAGGCGGCCGCTGCGCTGGGGCTCTCGCACCGGCAGGTGCTGCGGCTGGTGGTGCTGCCGCAGGCGGCGCGCGTCATCGTCCCGCCCCTCACCAGCCAGTTCCTGAACCTCACCAAGAACTCCTCGCTCGCGGTCGCCATCGGGTACCCGGACCTCGTCTCGATCGCGAACACCGCCATCAACCAGAACGGTCAGGCGCTGGAGTGCATCGTCGTCATCATGTCGGTGTACCTCACCATGAACCTCCTCACCGCGATGGCCATGGGCTGGTACAACCGCCGGGTGGCGCTGGTGGAGCGGTGATGCCCTCCATCGAGTCGGAGACGCTCCTCGCTCCGCCGGCCGCCGGGCGCGCTCCGCCGCCGCGGGCCCGTGGCCCGCGCGCCTGGCTCAGGGCGAACCTCTTCGCGAGCGGCTGGAGCACCGCGGCGACGGTCGTCTTCGGCGCGGCGCTCCTGCGCGTCCTCCCCGCGGCGATCCGCTGGCTCTTCACGGACGCGGTCTACGCTCCGGACTACCAGGCCTGCCGCAGGCTCGAGTACCACGCCGCGTGCTGGGGCTTCGTCGCGGAGAAGCACCGCCTCATCCTCTTCGGCCGCTACCCGTACGACGCGCAGTGGCGGCCGCTCGCGGCCGTCCTGCTCGTGATCGGCATGCTGGCGGTGACCGCCCACCCGCGCGCCTGGCGGCGCTGGCTCGTCCCCGCCTGGGCGGTCGTGCTGGGCGCCTTCCTCTTGCTCATGGGCGGCGGGGCGCTCGGGCTGCCGCGGGTCGAGGCGGGCGTCTGGGGCGGGCTCCCGCTCACCGTGCTCCTCACGCTCGCCGGCATGTCGGCCTCGATCCCGCTCGGCATCGTCCTCGCGCTCGCGCGGCGCTCGCAGCTGCCGCTCGCGCGCGTCGCGTCGTCGCTCTACATCGAGATGGTGCGGGGCGTGCCGCTCATCACGGTCCTGTTCGTCGCCTCGTTCGTCTTCCCGCTCGTGCTGCCGCCGGGGCTGAGGCTCGACGCGCTGGCGCGGATCGCCATCGGGATCACGCTCTTCCAGGCGGCCTACATGGCGGAGGTGGTGCGGGGCGGGTTGCAGGGCCTGCCGCGCGGCCAGCACGAGGCCGCGGCCTCGCTCGGGCTCAGCTGGTGGCAGGCGCAGCGCAAGGTGATCCTCCCGCAGGCCCTCGTGCTCGTCATCCCGAGCTTCGTGAACAGCCTGCTCTCCACCTTCATGGACACCTCGCTCGTCACCGTCGTCAGCATGTACGACCTCACGGGCGCGCTGCGGCTCGCGCTCGGCGACCCGCAGTGGCGCAACTTCTTCCTCGAGGGCTACCTCTTCGTGGCCGCGCTCTACTTCGTCTCCTGCCTCACCATGTCGCGTTACAGTGCCTGGCTCGAGCGGCGGCTCGGCGCGTGGGCGCGGCGGCCGCGAGCGTTCCGCGCATGAGCGAGCCCATCATCCAGTTCGCCGGCGTGAACAAGTGGTTCGGGAAGTTCCACGTCCTGAAGGACATCGACCTCGAGGTCGGGCGCGGCGAGCGCATCGTCGTGTGCGGCCCGTCCGGCTCGGGGAAGTCCACCCTCATCCGGTGCGTCAACCGGCTCGAGGACCACCAGCAGGGCCGCGTCATCGTGGACGGCGTCGAGCTGACCGAGGACCTGAAGGCGGTCGAGCGCATCCGGCGCGAGGTGGGGATGGTGTTCCAGCAGTTCAACCTCTTCCCCCACTTGACGGTGCTCGAGAACGTGGCGCTCGCGCCGGCGTGGGTCCTGAAGCTGCCGCGCGACGAGGCCGAGGCGCGCGCCGCGCAGCAGCTCGTCCGGGTGCGCATCGGCGATCAGGCCGCGAAGTACCCGGGACAGCTCTCGGGCGGCCAGCAGCAGCGCGTCGCGATCGCCCGGGCGCTCTGCATGCAGCCCAGGATCATGCTCTTCGACGAGCCCACCTCCGCGCTCGACCCCGAGATGGTGAAGGAGGTCCTCGACGTCATGCTCGAGCTCGCCACGCAGGGCATGACGATGGTGGTGGTCACGCACGAGATGGGCTTCGCCCGATCGGTGGCCGATCGCGTCGTCTTCATGGACGAGGGGCGGATCCTGGAGCAGAACCCGCCGCGCGAGTTCTTCGCGAATCCGCGCCACGAGCGCACGCGCGACTTCCTCGCGAAGGTGCTGCCGCGGTGAGGGGCCGCTGGGTGCGTTCGCCCTTCGACTACGCCGCCGCTGCGCGGCGGCTACGCTCAGGGTGAACGGACATGGCTCCCGAGGAGCTGCTCGGCGTACGCATAGAGCGCCGCCGACCCGCCGGTGTGCCAGAAGAGGACCGTCTCGCGCTTCCCGATCTCGCCCCTGCGGACGAGGTCGATGAGCCCCGCCATCGCGCGCCCGGTGTAGACCGGGTCGAGCAGGATGCCCTCGTGGCGCGCCGTGAGGTCGATCGCCTCCCGCTCCGCCTCGCCCATGATCGCGTACCCCGCGCCGAGGTAGCCGTCGTACCCGACGACCTCGTCCGTCGACACCGACACGTCGAGCCCGACGCGGCGCGCCGTCCGCGCCGCGAGGTCCGCCACGGCGGAGCGGAGCTCGTCGCGCGTGCTGTCGATGGCGATGCCGGCGATCTGGGCCTCGAGCCCGAGCGCTTTCGCGCCGACGACCATCCCGCTCTGCGTGCCGAACGAGCTGCTCGCGACGACCACGCGATCGACCCCGAGCCGACGTTCCGCGAGCTGCTGCTTCAGCTCCTCCATGGCGGCGACGTAGCCCACCGCGCCCACCTCGTCCGACGCGCCCACCGGGATGAGGAACGGCTGGCGCCCGGCGCTGCGCTCGCGCGCGACGACCTCGCCGGCGACCTCCTCCCGCGTGCGATCGCCCGAGAAGACGACCTCCGCGCCGAGGAGGTGGTCGAGGAGGAGGTTGCCCGTCGTCACCGCCGGCGCGTGCCCGCGCAGGACGAGGACGCAGCGGAGGCCGCTCGCCGCCGCGGCGGCCGCGGTCTGCCGTGCGTGGTTCGACTGCACCGCGCCGAGGGTCACGAGCGTGTCCGCGCCCTGCCGGAGCGCCTCGGCGGCGCTGAACTCGAGCTTGCGCGTCTTGTTGCCGCCCGTGGCGAGGCCCGTCTGGTCGTCGCGCTTCACGAAGAGGCGCGGCCCGCCGAGCGCGCGGGAGAGGCGCGGCAGCTCGTGGAGCGGGGTGGGCAGGTGGGCGAGGCGGAGTCGCGGCAGGTGGTCGGTCAGCATGGGGGACGTCCCTCTCGGCGGGAGTGTACGACAACGCGTGCGGCGCGAGGCGGCGCACCGCCCCACGCTCGCTTAAGGATGGGCGCATGCCCGAACCGACGCGCGCCGCCGCCTGGGCGCTCCTCTGTGAGCTCACGAAGACCCAGCCGCTCCGCCGCCACGCGCTCTCGGTCGAGGCCTCGATGCGAGCCCTCGCCCGCCGCGCGGGCGTGACCGACGCCGCCGAGATCGAGGCGTGGGGCATCGTCGGGATGATCCACGACTTCGACTACGAGCGCTTCCCGACCGCCGAGGACCACGTGTGGCGGGGCATGGAGATCCTCCGGGAGCGCGGCTGGCCCGAGCGCCTGATCCGCGCCGTGGGCGCCCACGCGAGCTACACCGGGATCACCTGCGACACGCCCATGGAGAAGGCCATCGTCGCCGCCGACGAGCTGTCGGGCTTCGTCGGCGCCTGCGCGCTCGTGCGCCCGTCGAAGAGCGTGCGCGACCTCCCGGCGGAGTCGGTCGTGAAGAAGATGAAGGACAAGGCTTTCGCGCGGTCGGTGGACCGGGGCGAGATCCGGCGGGGGGCGGAGGCCGTCGGGATGCCGCTCGCCGAGCTCGTCGCGCTCGTCATCGCCGCGCAGGTCCCCATCGCGGATGCGCTCGGGATCGGGGGCGTCACGCCGCCCGATCTGCCCGACGAGCCGGTGCCGCCGGAGCCGCCCGCCTAGCCCGTCCGCGCCGCCTCCGCGGTCAGGCGGCGGCTCACGGCCACGGCCTCGGTCGTGTAGAGCGCGAGCGAGAGCCAGATGCAGCCGAACGCGAGCGCGTGGGCCCGCGAGAAGGGCTCGCCGAAGGCGAAGACCGCGATGAGGAACTGCGTGGTCGGGTTCAGGTACTGCAGGAGCCCCACCGTCGAGAGCCGCAGGCGCTGGACCCCGAGCGCGAACCAGATGAGCGGTACCGCCGTCACGACGCCGCTCGCCGCGAGCAGCACCGTCACCCTCGCGCCCGTGCCGAAGGCGTTCGCGCCGGCGCGGCTCGACCACGCGAGATAGGCGGCCGCGGCGGGCGCGAGCACGCTCACCTCGCACAGGAGGCCTCCGATGGCGCCGACGCGGACGCGTTTGCGGATGAGCCCGTACAGGCCGAACGTGAGCGCCAGGGTGAACGCGATCCACGGGACGCGGTGGGCCCACACGACGAGCGCGACGACCCCCGCCGCCGCGAGCGAGACGGCCACGACCTGGCGGCGCGTGAGTCGGTCGCGCAGGAACGCCACCCCGAGCACGACCGTCACGAGGGGGTTGATGAAGTAGCCGAGGCTCGCCTCGAGGACGTGCCCCGAGTTCACGGCCCAGATGTAGACGAGCCAGTTCGCGGAGATGAAGACGGCGCTCGCGGCGAGGCCCCGCACCGTCCCCGCCGAGCGCAGCTCGCGCAGGATCTCCGGCCAGTGGCGCAGCGCGGTGATGAGCAGCACGAGGAAGACCAGCGACCACAGGATCCGATGCGCCAGGATCTGCGGCGCGGGGACGCCCGCCAGCGCGTGGAAGTAGACCGGGAAGACGCCCCAGGCCAGGTACGCGGCGGTCGCGTAGGCGACGCCGACGGCGGATTCGTTGCGCTGCGACGACGCCATGGCGGGCGCACCATACCTCGCCCGCCGAACCGGGTGGCACAGCTCCTTCGACGCGCGGCTCGCGTGACGGGCCTGGGCGCAGGTCCGGAACGACCGCATCGCCCGGCTCGCCGCAAAGTCGCTACCGCTGGCGAAGGCGCACCGTCTCGGAGCAGAGGGACCATGCGCGAGGGACAGGCGGCCGCTTGCCACGCCTTCGCCGCGGCGTGCGGCCCCTCCTCCCGCGGACGGGAGGAGGGTGCGCCTCGCACATCAGAGCGAGAACGCGATCGTGCCCTGGTCGCAGCCGGTCCAGGTGACCTTCGCCGCCTTGTCGGGCAGCTCGGTGGTCGTGTATCCCGCGGGCCGCTGCGTCCAGACGCGCTTCGCCTCGAGCGTGCCGCCGGTCACGCAGGGAGGGGGAGGGCTCGACTGGTAGGTGACGTCGATGGTGAGGCTCTCGGCGACGCCCTCCGACTGCGAGAAGCCGTTCGCGGTCACCGTGGCGCTCAGCTCGTCGAGCATCTTCCCCTTGATCGTCGTGGGCGTGACCGTGAGCGTCCCGTCCTCGTGGACGCGGGCCGTCTCGGTGATGCCGCTCGAGACGATATTGGCGGACATCGTGAGATCCCACGTCAGCGTCCCGTTGCTCACGGAGAGCGACCCGTCCACGTGGACCTTGCCGGTCGTGGATGTGGCGGGATCGTCGATCGTGATCGTGCAGGCCTTCATCGAGACGCTCGTCGCGGTGACGGTGACGCAGGCCGGGTCGTCGAAGCCCCCGCCCGTCGTGCTGGTGAGCTCGCCCGCCGCAGCGGCCTTCCCGGCCACGAGCGCCTGGCGGGCGGGAGACGCGGCGCGCAGCAACGATGGTGCGCCGGTGCCGAGGAGGGCCTCGGTGACGCCGCTGAAATCCGCGAGCGACTGCGCGCCCGAGGCGTCGAGCGAGCTGGTGGTGCCGAGCGAGAGCTGTGCGGAGAGCGCGGCCGCCTGGTCCGAGCTCGCCGGCGAGGGCGCGCCGTACTTGAACGTCTTGGTCTCGGCCGCGTTGCCGCCGCTGCCCGCGCCGCCGCTACACGCCGCGGTGAGCACGCACAGTGCGGCCGCGATGCCATGCCTCTTCGTCATGAGATCCTCCAGTAGTCGGGGACGCGTCGATGGAGCGGACGCGTCCGCACGATACCGGATGGGGCAGTCACGGCAAGTGTAGAGTGCATGCGCAAAGGACGCCGATGTGCGTCTGCCGCGCACCCCTCCACTGCGAGATTGCACGAGCCGTGCGGGCCGACGATCCGTCAGGTGTGCGCGCCGCGCTCCGCCGCGGCGGGCCGCCACACCGAGGACTTCCTGGCCCAGCTCGAGTCGGGGTATCTCGCCCGCAGCGCGCGGCCGGTCTCGACGCTAATGTCCCTCCACATCGGGAGAGCGCGTCTCGTGGAGAATGGGAGAGACATGGCCGCGATGAGCCGTGGGCGCGCTCGCGTGGCCGGCGTCGTGCTCGCGGCGGGCGCCTCGACCCGGATGGGCGAGAACAAGCTCTTCCTGCGGCTCGGGGGCTCGACGGTGCTGCGGCGCGCCGCCGGAACCGCCGTCGCGGCCGGCCTCGATCCCGTGCTCGTCGTGGTCGGCCACGACGGCGAGCGCGCCCGCGCCGAGCTGGCGGGGCTCCCGTGCGTGCCGGTGGACAACCCCGACCACGCCCGCGGGATCAACACGTCGCTGGCAGCCGGCATCGCCGCCGTCTCAGACGACAGCGCCGCGGCGATCGTGCTGCTCGCGGACATGCCGCTCGTCACCGCCGGGATGGTC
>DASWDS010000342.1:0-14651 GCA_036395165.1 Anaeromyxobacteraceae bacterium
GCTCGATCTCCCCCCACGGCACCTCACGCGTCGTGCCCACGAGCGTGCGGATGACGACACGCTCGCCGGGGACGAATTCGACCACGGTCCCGCGCAGATATCCGCCATTCTTCAGGCGCACCGTCTCGACTTCATCCGCGCGCGCTGCGGTTCCCGCGAGCAGCACGGAGATCAACACGAAGCGATGCACAGTAACCCCCCCGTGAACGAAGACGTCCGCGGAGTCGTAGCACACCGATGGTGTGGTGCGGGTTACCGTGTTGGTGGGACAGCCGTCACCTTGAGTTGATGGGACGCAAGCGCCGTCACCTTGCGTGAGCGCATCACGCAGCGTGTGCGCGTCGTCAACGGAGCGCGTCGACGATGAACGTCCGGACGAGATCGGCCGTCGATCACCTGACCGACGGCCGACCCAAGGTGATGGAAAGACGCGGCTTACGTTCCGTCGGTCGTGATGCGTCCGAGCTCGCCCTGCAGCCGCGCGGGCCGCTCGCACGCCCCGCATGGCTGGCCGCGCAGGCGCGCCAGCGCGCGGTAGAGCACGCACCCGACGCACAGCCCCGTCGCGGCGGCGAGGAGCGCGAGCGCGGCGACCGCTCCGCCGAGCGTGGCGCCGAGCCGGGAGAAGCCGGCGGCGTAGGCGATCGAGGCGCTCCACAGGAAGGTCGCCCCGACCACGTTGGCGAAGCGCGGCGGCCGCGCGTCCTCGAGCGGCCCCTCGCCGAGGCGCGGCTGGAGCACCTCGAAGTAGAAGAGGCACGGCAGGCAGTACCGGCGCCCGAGCGTGAGCCCGAGGGTGAGCTGGAGCGCGAGCAGCGCGAGGAGCCACCACGCGCCCGTCGCGAGGGCGAGGGCGGCGACGAGGCCGACCACGGCCTGGTTCACGCGCGGCGCGCGGGCGTCGATGACGGCGAGGTCGCGGTACGGATCGGCGGTGCGGTCGGCGGGCATGGCGCTCCCAGGCGGCGTTTCGTCCGTCATAACGGATGGCGCGCCGCCGCGCCACGCCCCGCTCGCTACGCCCCGCCTTTCACCCTCTGGTGGTGGCGCCGTGCCTTGGCGCGGTTGCCGCAGTCCTTCATCGAGCACCAGCGCCGAGTGCGCGCCTTGGTGCGGTCGACGAAGAGCCAGCTGCACTCGTCCGTCTCGTACATGCCGCAGACGCGCACCTGGGCGCCGGGATCGGCGAGCAGGCCCGCCGCTGCGTCGACCACCGGCCAGAGCATGGCGTCGAGCGCGGGGGCGTCCTCCCATCCGAGCACGACGACGCCGCCGCGCTCGACGACGCGACGGTGCGCGAGCGCGCGTGGCAGCGCGGCGTTCAGCGCATCCAGGTCGGCGGGACGGGGCCGCCGGCCCCCGGCGCGGTCGAGGAAGACGCGGTAGAGCGCCTCGCGCAGCGCGATCGCGCTGGAGAGCGCGGCCTCCGCCTCGGCCGGACGTCGGCGCGCCTCCTGGGCGAGCCGCGCGGCCTCGCGCTCTCCCAGCACGCCCGTCTGCCGCCCGAAGGCGAGCAGGTCGGAATACCCGTGGAGGTGCTCGTTCGGCTTCAGGCCTCGCATCCCCCCGACGGTGTTCACGAAATCGAGCGCGAGATGCCCGCCCGACTGGTCGAAGACGTGTTCCCCATGGCTCGCCATATAACCTCTATTATGCTCTTGACAGGTTATAGCGCCAGGGCCATGCTCTAACCACCACGACGCGTTTAGGCGGTTATGAAGGCCGACATGGCGAGCGCGAACGACCGGCCGCTGGCGACGTGGGCGACGAGGGACGGCCGGCGGCTCCTGAGGAACCTGCTCGGTGGCCTCGTCATCCTGGTCGTGTGGCTGTCGCTCTGGGCCTGGGTGGCGCTCGGCGTCGTGCGCCCGCTGTCGCGGGTGCCGTCCCTCTTCCACGGCGCCGCGGCGATCTCGCAGCGCGTGTGATCGCGGGGGATTGGAATCGGCGGCCGCGCCTGTTAGATCGGGCGCCCCGTGCCGACCCACGTCTACATGCACACGCTCGGCTGCCCGAAGAACCGGGTGGACAGCGAGGTGATGCTCGGCACGCTCGCCGAGGCGGGCTACCGCCTGGTGCAGGAGCCGGAGCGCGCCGACGTCATCGTCGTGAACACGTGCGGCTTCATCGAGAGCGCCAAGGAGGAGTCGATCTCCGCCATCGTCGAGCTCGCCGACCAGAAGACCTCCGGCCGGTGCAAGAAGCTCGTCGTCGCGGGCTGCCTCACGCAGCGTTACCACGGCGAGCTCGCCCGGGAGCTGCCCGAGGTGGACCACTTCGTCGGCACAGGCGCCTACCAGGACATCGCCCGCATCGTCGCCGACGCGCAGGCGTCGCGCGTCATCGTGCCCGATCCCGACTTCGTCCACGCGGCGTCGACGCCGCGGGTGAGCTCGCTGCCCTCGCACACGGCCTATCTGAAGATCGCCGAGGGCTGTGACAACGCGTGCGCCTTCTGCATCATCCCGAAGCTCCGCGGCGCGCAGCGCTCGCGCCCGGTGGACGACCTCGTCGCGGAGGCGGAGGCGCTCGCGGC
The DNA here is from genome assembly GCA_036395165.1 of Anaeromyxobacteraceae bacterium. Taxonomy (GTDB): domain Bacteria; phylum Myxococcota; class Myxococcia; order Myxococcales; family Anaeromyxobacteraceae; genus Anaeromyxobacter_A. Next base: position 2,537 of record DASWDS010000342.1, read on the forward strand.
GAACGGCACGGTCGAGCTGTCGCTCGTGGCGCAGGACCTCACGGCCTGGGGCCACGATCTCCCGGGCCGGCCGAGGCTCCACGAGCTCCTCCCGGCGCTGTGCAGGGTGGACGGCGTCCGCTGGATCCGCCTCCACTACGCCTACCCGCGCGACTTCCCGGACGCGCTCGTCGACGTCATGGCCGGCGAGCAGAAGATCGTGAAGTACCTCGACATGCCGCTCCAGCACAGCTCGGACCGGCTGCTCCGGGCCATGAAGCGCGGCCGTGACTCGCGGTTCCTGCGCGAGCTGCTCGCCACGCTGCGCGCCCGCGTGCCGGGCCTCGCGCTCCGCACCTCGCTCATCGTCGGCCTGCCGGGCGAGACGGAGGAGGACTTCGAGGGCCTCCTCGCCTTCGTGAGGGAGCAGCGCTTCGAGCGGCTCGGCGTCTTCGAGTACTCGCGCGAGGAGGGCACGCCCGCCGCCGAGATGGAGGGGCAGGTCCCCGAGCCGGTGAAGCGCGCGCGCTTCGCGGCGGTGATGGAGGCGCAGCAGGAGATCGCGGCACAGCACCAGCGCGCCCTCGTCGGCCGGCGCCTCGAGGTGCTCGTCGAGGGCGCGAGCGAGGAGTCGGAGCACCTGCTCGCCGGGCGCAACGCGCAGCAGGCGCCCGAGATCGACGGCGTCACCTACATCAACGAGGTCGCGATCCCGGGGCACGAGGACGCCGCCGTCTACCCGGGCGAGCTCGTCACGGTCGAGGTGACCGACGCGGGCGACTACGACCTCGTGGGACGCGTGGTGGCGCGCGACGCGCGCCCGCGGCAGCCGGTCGCGCGGAAGGCGCCCCCGAAGAAGAGCGGGCTCAGGGTCCTCGGGTAGCGAGGGATCCGGGCGTCTCGTCCCCGGCGGCAGCGCCTGCGGCGCCTTCGCTCGCTTCCGCGAGCGGCCGCCGGCTTCGCCGTCGATCGATCTCGGGGGCTCCGCCCCCGAACCCCCGAATCACTCCCCCGGCGTCTTCACAAGGTGCACGTCCTTGGGCAGCTCGAGGACGAACAGCTCGTCCTTCAGTCCGACGTTGCGCCGGAGCTTCTGGAAGGCGATCTCGTTCACGTTCCCGCTGCCGTCCACGACCCGCGTCACCTTCACCTCGCCACCTTCACCGACCGTGAGCACGACCTGCTCCACACGCGCGTCGGGCTTCTTGGGCGTGAGGACGAGCTTCCCTTCGCCGCCGGTCGCGAGGTCGAACTCCTTCTCGAGGCTCCCCCTCCCGAGCAGGAAGGTGACCGCCGCGCTCATCGCGCTCGCGTCGAAGTGGTCGTCCACGTACGCCTGGTTCGCCTCGGGCTCGAACTGCACGAGCCGGGACCCGTTCACGACGATGGTCTTCGCCGCGGGCGCGTCGTAGTCCCAGCGGAGCTTGCCCGGCTTCTTCACGCGCAGGGTCCCGCGCGACGTCTGGCTCCGCCCGAACGCGGCGTACGTGTAGGTCTGGACGAAGCTCGTCTCGAGGTCCTTCGTCTTCTCGTAGAAGGCCTGGACGCCGCGAGCGAGCGCCACCGCGTCGGGCGGGGACGCCGCCGAGAGGGCCACGGTGGCGGCGAGCAGGGCGAGGATCATGGCGGCCTCTTATATCCGACCGGACGCGCGGGGGCGCCGACCGATTCAAAGGGGAGAGGCCATGGCGACGCTCGAGTTCTTCTACGACTTCGTCTCGCCGTACTCGTACCTCGCGTCCACGCGGGTGGAGGACGTCGCGCGCCGCACCGGCGCGACCCTTCGCTTCAGGCCCTTCCTCCTCGGGGGCGTCCTCAAGGCGACGCAGAACCAGGCGCCGGCCGACGTCCCGGCGAAGTACCGTCACCTCAAGGTGGACGTGGCCCGGTGGGCGAGACGGCTCGGGGTCCCGCTCGTCTTCCCCGAGCGGCACCCCTTCTCGACCGTGCTCGCCATGCGCGCCGCGCTGGCCGCGGAGCGGAAGGGAAAGCTGGTGCCGTTCACGCACGCGGCGTTCCGCGCCGCCTGGGTCGATACCCGGGACCTCACGAGCCCCGAGGTCCTCGCCGCCATCGCCGCGTCGGTCGGGCTCGACGGCGCCGCGCTCGTCGCCGCGGCGGCGGAGGAGAAGGCGGCGCTCGTGGCGCAGACGGAGGAGGCGGTCAGGCGCGGCTCGTTCGGCGCACCCACCTTCTTCGTCGGCGAGGAGCTCTTCGTCGGGAACGACCGGCTCGACTTCGTGGAGCAGGCGCTCACGCGTTGAGGCGGGCGCGCACGGCGCTTGATCTGCCGGCGGCTCTGGGCGATCCTCCGCCGCCTCGATGCGAAAGCTCCTCGCCGCGCTCGTGCTCCCCGCGCTCCTCGCCCTCGGCCTCGGCCTCGCCGGCTGCGGTTCGCCGTGCCAGGACCTCGCCGATCGCATCTGCAACTGCCAGTCCGCTGGCGCGCTGCGCGACAATTGCAAGGCGTCGGTCAAGAACGAGCTCGGCGCGACGAAGCCGTCGAGCGCCGACGAGACGCGCTGCCAGGACCTGCTCGCGACCTGCCCGGACCCGGAGACCGACTCGAAGCAGTGCGACAGGCTGCAGACCGCGCAGGGAAAGATCGGCTGCGGGCTCGCCTTCTCACCCGACGCGGGCACCCCGTAGTCGTCAGACGAGGCCGAGGTAGGTGCGCCGCCCGCTCGTCGGGGCGACGCGCTCGCTGCCGAAGCGCCCCGCCAGCCGCGCGCCGCACCCGGGGCAGCCATCGCCGCGGAGCCGGTAGCTCCGCACCGCCTGCCAGTCGCGCTCGATGAGCGTCTCCCCGCACGAGGCGCACGACGTCGTCTGGCCCTCCCGGTCGTGCACGTTGCCCGTGTAGACGTGGTGCAGGCCCACCTCGCGCGCGATGGCGCGGGCGCGCGAGAGCGTCGCGGGTGGCGTGGGCGCGACCTCGAGCATCTTGAAGTCGGGGTGGAACGCCGTGAAGTGCAGCGGCACGTCCGCCCCCATGTGCTCGAGCATCCACTCGGCGAGGGCGCGCGTCTCCGCGGGATCGTCGTTGAAGCCCGGGATCATGAGGTTCGTCACCTCGGTCCAGACGTTCGTCTTCGCGAGCCAGGCGAGCGTCTCCAGCACCGGCGCGAGGTGCGAGAGCGTGACGCGGTGGTAGAAGCTCTCGGTGAAGGCCTTGAGGTCGACGTTCGTCGCGTCCATGTGCGCGAAGATGTCCTCGCGCGCGCGCTCGCACACGAACCCCGCCGTGACGAACACGGTCTTGAGCCCCCGCGCGCGCGCCTCCTTCGCCACGTCGATCGCGTACTCGGCCCAGATGACGGGGTCGTTGTAGGTGAAGGCGACGGAGGGGCAACCCAGCTCGATCGCGAGGTCGACGACGTCCTGCGGCGCGTACTCCTGCGACCGCTTCTCGACGAGGCGCGCCTTCGAGATGTCCCAGTTCTGGCAGAAGCGGCAGCCGAGGTTGCACCCGGCAGTGCCGAACGAGAGCACGGACGTGCCCGGGTAGAAGTGGGCGAGCGGCTTCTTCTCGATGGGGTCGCTCGCGAACCCGGTCGAGCGCCCGTAGGCGAGGGAGACCATCTTGCCGCCCGTGTTCTGGCGGACGAAGCAGAAGCCCGCCTGACCGTCGCGCAGGCGGCAATCGCGCGGGCAGAGCGTGCAGTGGATGCGTCCGTCCTGCTCGGTCTCCCAGTAGCGCCCCTCGATCACGGGCTGGGATCTAGCCGCGCGGGACGTCCCCCGCAAACCGCGCGAAGGGCGTCACCGAGAGGTCGCGCAGCCTCTCGCCCCCGTACTCGAAGGAGGCGCGCTCGGTCGAGCGCTCGCCTCCGGCGCGGAAGGCGCGACGGAAGTCACGTCCGACGCCGTCGAACCCCATGAAGAGGAACGGCTCGCCCAGCGCGGGCCGCTCGCCCCAGACGTCGAGCTGCGACGCGCGCTCGACGGCGGGCCCGAGCCGGCGGAACCCGCCGTAGTAGGCGAGCTCGGCCGCGTACTGGTAGTTCGCCGTGATGAGGAAGGGGTGCGCGGGGTCGCAGCCGACCTCCTCGCACCCGGCGCGAGCGAGCGCCCGCGCCTGGCCGGCGAGGCTTCGCCACCCGTGAAACCGCTCGATGGCGGCGGTCCCGGCGAGGAGGCGCGGATGGCGCTGCTCGACGCCGAACAGGGCGAGGAGCGCGACCGCGAGCGCCACCGACGCGCCCACCAGCGCGCGCGCGGCGCCAGGGCGGACGCGCGCGAGCGAGGCCCCCGCCGCGGCGGCGAGGGCGGGGTACGCGAGCGCGGGCCAGTTCGCCTCGACCTTGCCGCGCAGCGCCGACCAGGTCGTGACGGCGAAGGGCAGGAGCGCGCCCGCCGCGACGCGCTTCTCGGCGGAGGTCCGCGGACGGGCGAGGAAGAGGATGCCGAGGGCGAGCGGCACGGGGCCGGGGCCGGCGATCTGGCCCCCCGCGTACTCGAGCACCGAGTCGAGCGTGGCGTTCCTCGCGAACCCGTGCCCGAGCTGGAACCGGATGGAGATCCAGTCGTGGCGCGCGTTCCAGAGGAGGCACGGCGCGAAGAGCGCCACCGCCACGGCGGCGCCGAGCCACGGCCACGGCGTCCGGAGCTCGCGGCGCAGCTCGCCGTCCCAGACGACGAGGAGGAGGAGCGCCGGCGCGAGCAGGGCGGCCGTGTACTTCGCGAGGAGCGCCACCCCGACGGCGACGCCGGCCCAGAGCCAGCGCGTGCCCCGCGCCCGCGCCAGGAGCCAGAGCGCCGCCGTGTACGCCGCCGCGACGGGCGCGTCCGGCAGCGCCATCCCGCCCACGAGGTTCATGAGCGGCGCCGCCGCCGCGAGCAGGGCGGCGAACATGGGGGCGCGTGCGTCGTCCGACAGCTCCGCCGCGAGGAGCGCCGCGAACGCGACCGTGAGGCCGCCGGCGGCGAGGAAGAGCAGGCGCACGCCGAGCTCGCCGGGGACGAGCCACGCGCTCGCCGCGATGAGCCACGCGACGAGCGGCGGGTGGTCGAAGTAGCCGCCGGCCGGCCGGAGAGACCAGAGCCAGTAGTACGCCTCGTCCGAGTAGAGCTCCGTCCCCGAGAAGGCGGCGACGCGCAGCGCGACCGCCGCGAGCGCGATCGTGGCGACGGCGGGCCAGGGGCTCGGACGGGCGGGGCTCGGCACGGGCGCATCGTAGTCGAAGTCGTCGCCGCGTCGAGCGCCCCGCCTTGCCCTCGGAACGCGTTTTGCCTACATTTCACGGATTCTGCGGCGCGTCGGGCCGCGCCGGGCGACAACGCGCCTCCTCCGGCGCCCCCGCGCCCGAAAAAGAGACCCCCGTGACCTTCCGAGAAGCCCTCGAGCGCCGCGTCCTCGTCTTCGACGGCGCCATGGGCACCCAGATCCAGGGCCACCAGCTCAAGGCGACCGAGTACGGCGGCCAGGAGGGCGCGAACGACCTCCTCACGCTCACGCGCCCCGACCTCATCGAGGCCATCCACGGGCGTTACTACGCGGTCGGCTGCGACGTCGTCGAGACGAACACCTTCGGCTCCTCGCGGCTCAAGCTCGACGAGTACGGCCTCGGCCACCGCACCTACGAGGTGAACTTCCGGGCCGCCATCCAGGCGCGCCGCGCCGCCGAGCGCCACGCCACCCCCGACCGCCCGCGCTTCGTGGCGGGCTCGATCGGCCCGACCGGCATGCTCCCGTCCGCCTCGGATCCGGTGCTCTCCAACGTCACCGCGGACGCGCTCGAGCGGATCTTCTTCGAGCAGGCGCGCGGGCTCGTCGACGGCGGCGTGGACGCCGTCATCATCGAGACGCAGCAGGACCTCCTGGAGCTCCGCGCGGCGGTGCTGGCCGTGGACGCCTACCGCCGCGAGTCGCTGAAGGACATCTTCATCATCGCGCAGCCGACGCTCATCGACTCGAACGGGCGCATGCTGCTCGGCACCGAGATCGGCGGCGCGCTGGCGGCGCTGGAGCGGCTGCCGGTGGACGCCATCGGCCTCAACTGCTCGACCGGGCCGGCCGAGATGCGCGAGAGCGTCCGGTACCTCGGCGAGAAGTGCAGCCACCCGGTCTCCTGCCTGCCGAACGCGGGCATGCCGGAGAACGTGAACGGGCACGCCGTCTACAAGCTCTCGCCGGACGCGCTCGCGGACGCCCTCGCCGAGTTCGTGCGCGACTTCGGCGTCGCCATCGTGGGCGGCTGCTGCGGGACGACGCCCGACCACATGGAGCGGGTCGTGGAGAGGCTGCGCGCGCTCCGGCTCGACGGCGCCCGGCGCCGGACCCGCCCGCGCGCGGCGCCCGAGCTCGCCTCCGCCATGAAGGCGGTGCCGCTCGACCTCCAGCCGCGGCCGCTCGTGGTGGGCGAGCGCGTCAACGCCCAGGGCTCGCGCAAGGTGAAGGAGCTGCTCCTCGCCGACGACTACGCCGGCGTCCTCCGCATCGCGCGCGACCAGGTGGAGGGCGGCGCCCACGTGCTCGACGTGTGCGTGGCCATGAACGAGCGCGACGACGAGGCGGCGCAGATGCGCACGCTCGTGAAGCTCCTCGCCCAGAGCGTGGACGCGCCGCTCATGATCGACTCCACCGAGGCGGACGTGGTGGAGTCGGCGCTGAAGGTCCACCCGGGCCGCTGCATCGTGAACTCGGTGAACCTCGAGAAGTCGGGCGAGCGCGTGAAGAAGGTGATGCCGCTCGTGAAGCGCTACGGGGCGGCGGTGGTCGCCATGACCATCGACGAGAAGGGCATGGCGCAGACCGCCGAGCGCAAGGCGGAGATCGCGCGCCGCACGGTGGCCGTCGCGAAGGACTACGGCGTCGAGCCGTCCTCGCTCGTCTTCGACCCGCTCACGTTCACGCTCGCCACGGGGGGCGAAGAGTACCGCCGGAGCGCCATCGAGACGCTGGAGGGCATCCGGCGCATCAAGGCCGAGACGCCCGGCGTCTTCACCTGCCTCGGCGTCTCGAACGTGAGCTTCGGCCTCTCGAAGCCGGCGCGCGAGGTGGTGAACTCGGTCTTCCTCTACCACGCGGTGCAGGCCGGGCTCGACCTCGCCATCGTGAACCCGAAGGACATCCGCGGCTACCAGGAGGTCCCCGAGGAGGAGCGGAACCTCGCCGAGGACGTCGTCTTCGACCGCTCGCCCGACGCGCTCTCGAGGCTCATCGCCCACTTCGCCGGAAAGACCTCCACCGCCTCCGCGCAGTCGGTCGAGGACCTCTTCGCGGGGAAGACCGCCGAGGAGCGCATCCACCTCCAGATCCTCCACCGGAGGCCGGAGGGGATCGAGGCGCTCATCGACGAGGCGCTCACCCGCCACCCGCCGGTGGAGGTGCTGAACACCGTCCTCCTCCCCGCCATGAAGGACGTCGGCGACCGCTTCGGCGCGGGGGAGCTCATCCTGCCCTTCGTGCTCCAGTCGGCGGAGGTGATGAAGCGGGCCGTCGCCTATCTCGAGAAGTTCCTCGACCGCGTCGAGGGCACCTCCAAGGGCAAGATCGTCCTCGCCACCGTCTACGGCGACGTGCACGACATCGGGAAGAACCTCGTCAAGACGATCCTGTCGAACAACGGGTACCAGGTCTTCGACCTCGGCAAGCAGGTGCCGGTCGCGACCATCCTCGAGAAGGCGATCGAGGTGAACGCGGACGCGATCGGGCTCTCGGCCCTCCTCGTCTCGACCTCGAAGCAGATGCCCTACTGCGTGGAGGAGCTGGCGCGCCGGAACCTCACCTTCCCGGTCGTCATCGGCGGCGCCGCCATCAACCGGAAGTTCGGCTACCGCACCTTCTTCCTCCAGGACCGAACCCCGTATCCGGGCGGCGTCTACTACGCGCGCGACGCGTTCGAGGGCCTCGACCTCGTCGAGCAGCTGACGAACCCCGAGAAGCGCGAACAGCTCCGCGAGGGCGTGCTCGCGAAGGCGCTCAAGCAGCGCGACGCGCCCGAGGCGCCGGCCGTCGTGACCGCGCCGGGCGTCCGCAGCACGACGAAGCCGGTGGAGCGGCCGCCCGCGCCGCCGTTCTGGGGGACGCGCGTGGTCCCGGCGGGCGAGGTGAAGCTGCAGGACGTCTGGCCGCACCTCGACCTCATCGAGCTCTTCAAGCTGCAGTGGGGCGTGCGCGGCATGGACAAGGCCGAGTACGAGCGCCTCATCCAGACCGAGTTCGGCCCGAAGCTCGAGGCGCTGAAGGGCGAGGTCCTCGCGAACGGGTGGCTCACCCCCAAGGTCGTCTACGGCTACTTCCCGTGCCACGCGGAGGGGAACGACCTCGTCGTGCTCGACCCCGTGCGCAAGAAGGAGCCGCTGGCGCGGCTCGCGTTCCCGCGCCAGCCCGACGAGCGCCACCTCTGCCTCGCCGACTACTTCCGCGCGGAGCCCGGCTCGGACGTGGTGGCATTCCAGGTGGTGACGGTCGGCACGGAGGCGACCAAGCTCGCCGACGCGTGGCAGGAGAAGGGCGACTACAGCCGCGCCCTCTACCTGCACGGCCTCGCGGTGGAGACGGCCGAGGCGCTTGCCGACTACTGGCACGAGGTCGTCCGCCGCGAGCTCGCCATCCCGGCGCTGCAGGGGAAGCGCTACTCGCCTGGATATCCGTCCTGGCCCGAGCTCGTGGACCAGAAGCAGATCTGGAAGCTCCTCGACCCCGAGCGGACCATCGGCGTCTCGCTCACGACCGCCGACCAGATGGTGCCCGAGCAGTCCACCTCCGCCATCGTGCTGCACCACCCGGAGTCGGTCTACTACGTGGTCCGGAACGCGTCGCCAATGGCGGCGGCGAGCTAGAGGCGTAGCCACGCCATCGCCCGCTCGCAGGGCATCATCGAGAAGACGACCCGAGGGTGTCGGCTCCCTCGCCCCGCGAAGCGGTGACAGGGTCTAGGGAGAGGGACAGGTTTCGGGGTGTATCCGCGCGCCGGCCGCTGCCGCGAGCGCGCGGTACGCGCAGACACGCGGCCTGAAAATCCCCGTGTCGCTGGTTCGATTCCGGCCCCAGGCACTCCCTCCAAGCTCGGACATCTGAGCCCGCCAGGCCGAAAAGCTTGGCGGGCTCTCTGGTTCTCGACGAAGAGCACGACTCAATAAAGGTCGCCTTAAAGGTCGCCTTGCTTTCGGGTAGCACGGTGCTACCCTTATCTCATGGGTCAGCCCGTGAAGCTCTCCGACGACCTGATGCTGGACGCGCGCCTTGCGAGCGAGACAAGCGAGCGGTCGATGGCCGGGCAGGTCGAGTTCTGGGCCCGGCTCGGGAAGGCCGCGGAACGTCTTTTGCGCGGTGACGAGGCCGTTCGGCTGAAGCGCCTCGGGGAAGCGCGGCCGCTCTCGGCGTGCCTCGCTGAGGTGGGAACCGAGGCGGGGAAGGCGCGGCTCAAGGAGCACCTGGCCGCCGAGCCGTTCCCTCACTTCGAGGCGGCCCGTGGTCGCCCGGGAGCTCTCGTCAAGATCGACGAGGACGGCACTCGCACGCTTGGGCGGTTCGTGAAGCGCCAGTTTCGGCCGCTCGAGACGAAGTGAAGAACCGATCGCTCTTCGACAGGCGGCCCATTCTCGTTGCCGTCGCCGGTCCCAACGGCGCCGGCAAGTCGACGTTCTACGAGGTGTTCCTGCGTCAGGCAGGCCTCCGTTACGTGAACGCGGACGACATTGCGCGAGAGCTGCAGATCGACGCCTACGAGGCCGCTCGCTTCGCCGAGCAGGTGCGCCAGATCCTGTTCGAGGCGGGCGAGAGCTTCGTCTTCGAGACGGTCTTCTCGGATCCGGCTGGCGCGAAACTCGCGTTCCTCGCGTCGGCGAAGGAGAAGGGCTACACGGTCGTGCTTGTCTTCATCGGCGTCGATGCGGACGCCTCCGAGGAAAGGGTCGCCATGCGGGTGGCGAAGGGAGGGCACGACGTGCCGACGGAGAAGCTCGCCACGCGCCACCCGCGAACGATGCGCAACCTCAAGGCCGCGCTTCGCGAGCTCCCGAACGTCCTCGTCTATGACAACAGCGACCTCGCGCAGCCCTACACGCTCGTTGCAGAGTACGTGGACGGAGCGCTTGTGGGTCCGGACCCACGGCCGCCGCCGCCGCCGTGGTTCGCGAAGGTCATGAGCGATGGAGACGGCGGCTCAGGTTAGCAAACGAGGCCAGGCATCACGCCGCGTCGGCGCCTTGGCCATACTTGCCGTGCAGGAGCGCCACCACCTCCCGGTAGAGCCGGCGGCGCGCCTCGTGGCGCTCGGGTGCGCGGGTGATGTAGCGGACGTGGATCTCGACGCCGCTGGCGCTGGGGACCACGGTGAGGCCCGGAACCGCCGAGAAGGTCTTCACGCGATAGCCGGAGCTCGTCCGCCATTCCTTCTCGGCCAGCTTGGCGTTGGCGTCGGTCTCGTGTTCCACGAGCTTCTGGACGCCGTCGAGGATGGGGTACGGGTCCTGGCCCGCCGGTACGAGCAGCCGGAGCTCGTCCCACATCCACTGGCCCGAGGTGGAGAAATTGAAGTAGTGGCCCTCGATGGCGAAGCTGTTCACGAACGAGACCCGCCGGCCGGTCGGGTGGCCGGCGTCGATCCAGGCCCCCGTCTCGAGCAGCACGGTGTGGAACAGGCCGATCTCGGCCACCTCGCCACCCACGCCTTCGATCTCCACCCAGTCGCCGACGCGGATGCCGTTCTTGCTCATCAGCACGAACCAGCCGAAGAAGGCGACGATGAAGTCCTTCATCGCCACCGTGAGGCCGGCGCCGGCGAGGCCGAGGATGGTGGTGGCCTGACCAGGGACGCCGATCACGATGAAGAGGATCACGAGCGCGCCCACCACCTGCACCGCGAACTTCACCACGGTCCGGAGCGTCCCCGCTCGCAGCTGCTCGCGCGCCATCCCCTCGTAGAGGTGGTCGACGAGGCGCATCGCCAGGAAGGTCGCCAGCAGGACCACTGCGATCGACAGCAGTCCCCATAGGAGGCGGTGGAGCGCTGCGCGCGCGTGGCCGTCGGCCAGCGCGCCCCACTGCGCGTAGACTTGCGACAGAGCCTCCTGATCCTGGATGCGCCTGCCGATCGTGGTCACGCGCCGCTGGTCGTCCGTGAACTGCTTCAGCGCCTGGACCGTGGCCCGGGCGTCCTCCTTCGAGGCTTCGCTCATCCCGGCCGCGCGCTGCGCGAAGCCCGCCGCCGATCGCTTGGCGGCCTCGCGCGCCTGCTCGGCCTCCTGGATGCGCTGGGCGATGGCCGCGCGCCGCTTCGTCTGGCGCTGCACCCGGTCCTTCGCGTCCTGCTCCGCCTCCGCGATCTGCGCGCGCTTGGCGCGCAGGGCGTTCCAGGCGCGCAGCCGCCCCACCAGGCTTTCGCCCGGGGTCGCCGTGGCGGCGGCCTCTGCGGGCGCCAAGGAGGCGGTGGGGCGGATGTCCTGCTGCGCCGCGTCGTGGATCGCCTTCAGCCGCTTGATCTGCGCCTGCGGATCGCCACCCGCCCGCTCGAGGGCTTCGGCGGCCATGTCCAGCTCGTCGTGGTCCAGCTCCTGCTGCGCCCGCGCCACCTCGATCTGGTCCTGGACGCGCGCCTGCGCGTCGTCGCGCGCGACGGCGAGCTGCTCGGTGAGCTTCTTGATACGCGCCTCGTCCACCGCCACCGAAGCCTGAGCCTTCTGCTTCGCCTCGGCGAGCGCCTTCAGCTCGGGGGTCTGCTCGGCGGTTTCATCGGCGGCCTGACGCAAGGCGTCCGCGAACGCAAGGTCCACCGCGTGGTCCGCAAGTCGCTCCGCCTGGTGCGCCAGCTCCTGCTCCTCGGGCGTGACGGCCAGGGCCGCCAGCCGATGGGCGGTGAGCAGCGGCCCCGTGTCGACCCGCCGCCAGCGCCGCGCGCCGGTTGGCCCGCCTCGAGCGGTCTGACCGGCTTGACCGGCTGGCGAACCTTCCGCGGCGGGTGGTGGCCGGTCGCGCGTGCCGACCAGCCCGGCAACGGTCGCGAGCGCCAGCGCCAGGAACAGCAGCCCCGGAATCCATCTGCGGAGTCTCATGACCACAGCACACCACGAAACCGGGCGCGCCTCCCAGAGGGATGGAGCTGATCTCGAGCGCGAGGACGTCGCGCCCGGAGCCGGCACCGGGCGGCGGCGCACGCCCATCGCCGAGTCAGCCCCCCAGCCGCCCCGG
>DASWDS010000343.1:0-6203 GCA_036395165.1 Anaeromyxobacteraceae bacterium
CGATCTGCCTCCATGTGCCACCCACTCCCCGCGCACCGGTTGTCGACCGTGCGCCCCCTCAGGCGCCGCGCTCCCGGACGACGGCGTTGCATCCGGCGCGGCCAATCTCCCACGCGTCCGAACACGGTGAACCAAAGGAGGGTGTGCAGCCTTGCCGGAAGTCAATGCTGGGCGGTCACGAAGTCGCATGTTCCGGCCGGTGGACGAGGAGGGTCGCCATGACAACCCTCAGACTCGCCTTTCGCCGTTTCTCGTGCTCGCAAACGCAGTTCTCGACGAGTTTCCTTCTAGAGCGATTTCCGGTCGAGCTGCGCTTTCGCGTAGCTCGACCTCAGCTGGGGGGAGCGAGCGCAGCTCCCCCCAGACCCCCCCACCGCGGCGGTCGAAAAGGGCGAAACGTGAGTCAGCCCCCAACGGGTTACGCGTCGAGCGACCCTTGCGAGGCGAGGTCGGCTAGAACATTGGCTTCGCCACCGTGAGTCGCGCCCTCGAACAGGCGAAGGACGTGCGTCCTCGCTCGCCCTCCCCCGCGTCTCGCGTCGCGGAGGCGCTCGCGCCGGGTCACGGCCGGCTCGGGTTCGCGCGCGTCGACGGGGCGACGGCCCTCGTCAGGTCGGAGGCGGCCACCCCGCTGCAGATCCTCGCGCCTCGCCCTCGTGGCCCGAGCGCCTGCGCCTTCCTCGTGAGCCACGGCGGTGGGCTCGTGGCGGGCGACGACGTGGCGATCGACGTCGACGTCGGCCCGGGCGCGGCCGCGCTCCTCACCACGCAGGCCGAGACGAAGGTGTACCGCACCGACCAGGGGGAGGGCGCCGCGCAGCGGCTGCGCGCGCGAGTCGCGGAGGGCGGCGTGCTCGTGCTGCTCCCGGAGCCGGTGTGTCCGTTCGCCGGTGCGCGCTATGAGCAGCGGCAGCGCTTTCACCTCGCCCCGGGCGCGAGTCTCCTCGCCGTGGACGCGGTGGTCGCTGGGCGGATCGCGCGCGGCGAGCGCTGGGCCTTCGACCGGCACGAGAGCTCGAACGAGCTCTTCGTGGACGGGCGGCTCGTGCTGGGGGACGCGCTCGTCCTCGAGCCGCGCCCCGCCGGCGGCGCGCTCGCGTCGCGGCTCGCGGACTTCGACGCCTTCGCCGTCGCGTTCGCGGTCGGCCCCGCCTTCGCGGCGGGAGCTCGCGGGCTGCTCGAGATGCTCGCGCGCGCGCCGGTGGAGCGCGGCGCGAGCGTCCTGGCCGCCGCGAGCCCCGTCGCGGACGGCGCGCTCCTCCGCTGCGCCGCGACCTCCGCCGAGGCGCTGGCGCGCTGGCTGCGGGAGGCGCTCGCCTTCGCGGCGGCGCCGCTCGGCGAGGACCCCTTCGCACGCAGATGGTGAACCGGAGAACCCCATGCACCTCACGCCACGCGAGATCGACAAGCTCACCCTCCACCAGGCCGGGTTCCTCGCCCAGAAGCGCCTCGCCCGCGGGCTGCGCCTCAACCACCCCGAGGCGGTCGCGCTGCTCGCGTCGCAGCTCCTCGAGCTCGTCCGCGACGGCCACGGCGTGGCGGAGCTCATGGACCTGGGTCGCCGCATGCTGGGGCGGCGGCAGGTGATGCAGGGGGTACCCGAGATGGTGAGCGAGGTGCAGGTGGAGGGGACGTTCGCGGACGGGACGAAGCTCGTCACCGTGCACCACCCCATCGCCTCGGAGCACGGCGATCTCGCGCTCGCGCTGCTGGGGAGCTTCTTGCCCGTGCCGGACCGGGAGCGGTTCGCGGCGGGCGCGCCCGAGGAGCCGGCGCCCGGCGCGGTCGAGGCCGCCGCCGGCACGGTCGAGATCAACGCCGGGCGCGCGGCGGTTTCCCTCACCGTCACCAACCTCGCCGATCGCCCGATCCAGGTGGGGAGCCACTACCACCTCGTCGAGGCGAACCCGTATCTGCGCTTCGATCGCGCGAAGGCGTACGGCAGGCGGCTCGACATCCCGGCCGGCATGGCGGTGCGCTTCGAGCCGGGCGAGACGAAGACGGTGCAGCTCGTGGAGATCGCGGGCGCGCGCGTCATCCGGGGCGGGAACGGCCTCGCCGACGGGCCGGTCTCGGAGGAGGGCCGGGCGGCTGCGCTCGAGCGGGTCCGCGCGCAGGGCTTCGCGCACGAGGAGGAGCGATAGATGCCGCGCCGGATCGAGCGCCGCCACTACGCGGAGATCTACGGGCCGACCACGGGCGACCGGGTGCGCCTCGGAGACACCGGGCTCGTCTTGGAGGTCGAGCGCGACCTCACGAGCTACGGCGACGAGTGCGTCTTCGGGGGCGGCAAGGTGCTGCGCGACGGCATGGGCCAGGCCGCGGGCGTCGCCGATCGCGACTCGCTCGACCTCGTCATCACGAACGCGCTCGTCGTCGACTGGAGCGGCATCTACAAGGCCGACCTCGGGGTGAAGGGCGGTCTCATCGCCGGCATCGGCAAGGCCGGCAACCCCGACGTGATGGCGGGGGTGGCGCCGGGCATGGTGGTGGGCCCGGGGACGGAGGTGATCGCGGGCGAAGGCCTCATCGTGACGGCGGGCGCGATCGACACACACATCCACTTCATCAGCCCGCAGCAGGCGTTCGAGGCCGTGGCGAGCGGCGTCACCACGTTCGTCGGCGGCGGCACGGGGCCCGCGACGGGCACGAACGCCACCACCTGCACGCCCGGCGCGCGGAACGTGGAGCTGATGCTGCGCGCGCTCGACGGGCTGCCGCTCAACGTGGGCCTCCTCGGGAAGGGCAATGCGTCGCGCCCCGAGGGGCTGGGAGAGCAGCTCGCCGCGGGCGCCTGCGGCCTCAAGCTGCACGAGGACTGGGGGACGACGCCGGCTGCGATCGACACCTGCCTCGAGGTGGCGGAGGAGCACGACGTCCAGGTGGCCATCCACACCGACACCCTCAACGAGTCGGCATGCGCCGAGCACACCATCGCCGCCTTCCGGGGCCGCACCATCCACACCTTCCACACCGAGGGCGCCGGGGGCGGCCACGCGCCCGACATCATCCGGGTCTGCGGCGAGCCGAACGTGCTCCCCTCGTCGACGAACCCGACGCGCCCCTTCACCGTGAACACCCTCGACGAGCACCTCGACATGCTCATGGTCTGCCACCACCTCGACCCGTCGATCCCGGAGGACGTCGCCTTCGCCGAGAGCCGCATCCGGGGCGAGACCATCGCGGCGGAGGACGTCCTGCACGACCTGGGCGCCCTCTCGATGATGTCGTCCGACTCGCAGGCGATGGGCCGGGTGGGGGAGGTGGTGACGCGCACCTGGCAGACGGCGCACAAGATGAAGGCGCAGCGCGGCGCGCTCCCCGGCGAGCGCGGCGCGAGCGACAACCAGCGCATCCGCCGCTACGTCGCGAAGTACACGGTGAACCCCGCCGTCGCGCACGGCATGGCGCACCTCGTCGGCTCGATAGCGGTCGGCAAGCTCGCCGACCTCGTCCTGTGGCGCCCCTCCTTCTTCGGCGCGAAGCCGGAGCTGGTCGTGAAGGGCGGGTTCATCGCCTGGGCGCAGATGGGCGACGCGAACGCCTCGATCCCCACGCCGCAGCCGGTGCTGATGCGGCCCATGTTCGGCGCCTTCGGGAGCGCCACCGGCGCGACCAGCGTCGCCTTCGTGTCGCGCGCCGCGGCCGCCGCCGGCGTCGGCGAACGCTACGGGCTCGCGAAGCGCGTCGAGGCCGTGAAGGGGTGCCGCGGGCTCGGCAAGAAGGACATGAAGCTCAACGACGCGCTGCCGAGGATCACGGTCGACCCCGAGACGTACCGCGTCACCGCCGACGGCGAGGTGCTGGCATGCGAGCCGGCGAAGGTCTTACCGCTCGCGCAGCGGTATTTCTTGTTCTGAGCCCCTCTCCCCGACCGGCGGCGGCGCCTTCGGCGCCTTCGCTCGCTGGCGCGAGCGGCCGCCGGCTTCGCCGTCTATCAAGTCGGGGCTCCGCCCCCGACACCCCCGCCGTGATGGGACCCCGACCATGAACCCATTCCTCCTCTGGCAGCTCGCCGACTCCGCCTTCCCCACGGGCGGGTTCGCTCACGCGAGCGGGCTCGAGGCGGCGCGCGAGCTCGGCATCGTGCGCTCCACCGGGGACCTCGCGCGCTTCGCCGCCGAGACGCTCTGGAACGCGGGCTCGTTCGGGCTGCCCTTCGTGACGGCGGCGCACCGTGCGCCCGGCGAGCTCGCCGCGATCGACCTGCGCTGCGAAGCGTTCACGCCGGGGCACGTCGCGAACCGGGCCAGCCGCGCCCAGGGCCAGGCGCTGCTGCGGGCCGCCGAGGCGGCCCTCCCCGCCTCCGCCGCCCTCGCCGAGCAGGTCCGGCGCGAGCGCCTCCCGGCGCACCTCGCGCCGGTCCACGGAGCGGTGCTGCGCGCGGTCGGCGCGGACGTCGCGACCGCGCAGCGGCTCTTCCTCTTCGGCGCGCTGCGCGGGGTCGTGGCAGCGGCGGTGCGGCTCGGGCTCGCCGGGCCGATGGAGGGGCAGGCGCTGCAGGCCCGCCTCGCCGCCCTGGCCGAGGAGGTGGCCGGCGCCTGCGCTCACCTCGCGCTCGAGGACGCCGCCCATTCGAATCCGCTGGTCGACCTCGTCCAGGCGCACCAGGATCGTCTGTACTCGAGGCTGTTCCGGAGCTGACATGATCGACGCGCGGCCCACCCAACCTCTCCCCGGCCCTTCCGCTCCCAGCGGGAGCGGGAAGGGCGTCCCGGCTCACGCCCACTCCGGGCACGACCACGCCGCGACGCCCGGGCGGTTCCATGAGCGCGAGCCGACCCGGCGCCGCGACCTCTCGCGACGCGGCTTCACCGTCGGTGTCGGCGGCCCGGTCGGCAGCGGCAAGACCGCGCTCGTCCTCGCGCTCTGCAGGGCGCTGCGGGACGCGCTGCGCCTGGCCGTCGTGACGAACGACATCTTCACCCGCGAGGACGCCGAGTTCCTCGTCCGGCAGGAGGCGCTCGAGCCCTCGCGCATCCGCGCCGTCGAGACGGGAGGCTGCCCGCACGCCGCCATCCGCGAGGACGTCTCGGCGAACCTGGCCGCGCTCGAGGCGCTCACCGAGGAACACCGGCCCGATCTGCTCCTCATCGAGTCGGGGGGCGACAACCTCGCCGCGCACTTCAGCCGCGAGCTGGCCGACTTCACCATCTACGTCATCGACGTGGCGGGCGGAGACAAGATCCCGCGCAAGGGCGGCCCCGGCATCACGCAGTCGGACCTGCTCGTCATCAACAAGACGGACCTCGCCGCCGCGGTGGGGGCCGACCTGGGCGTCATGGAGCGCGACGCGCGCCGCATGCGCGGCGACGGGCCGTTCGTGCTCGCCCAGGTCGTCCGCGGCGGCGGCGTGGGCGCCATCGTCGACCACGTGCTCCACGCCTGGAAGCACGCCTCCGGCGTCGAGCACTGACATGTGGATCGCGCCCGGGCGCCCTACCCGCGCGAGAGCGGCCGCGTCATGCAGGTCGCGGTCGAGGGGCAGAGCGCGCGGAACTCCTCCGTCGCGCGGATGGCGTCGGGCACGCTCTCCCGCCCCACCGCGTGGAAGCCGAGCATCTCGAAGAAGCCCTGGGCGCCGGTGGTGAGCAGGTAGAGGCGCTCGAGCCCGAGCCGCCGTGCGCGCCCGAGCAGCGAGGCGTAGAGCCGCCGCGCGATCCCCTCGCCCCGGCGATCGTCCGCGACGGCGAGCGATCGCACGAGCCCGTCGCCGCCGTGCACCTCGAGCCCGATGACGCCGACGAGACGTCCGGCGTCGCGCGCCACCGTGAAGTGCTGGAGATGGGGCGCGATGTCCTGGTGCGGGAGGTTGCTGGCGACGAGGAGCGCCGCGACGGCGTCGCGGTCGGCGGGCAGGGCGGGCTCGAGCTCCTCCATGGGAGAGCCGAGGCTACGAAGCTCGCGGGCGGCGCACAAGCGCCGCGGCGGAATCTGCTACGTTCGGGGCGTGACCGACGACCCGCATGCCGTGCTCCTGATCAAGTGTCCCGACCGCCCGGGCATCGTGGCGGCCATCTCGACCTTCCTGTTCGCCCACGGCGCGAACATCACGGACCTCGACCAGCACTCGACGGACGACGCTCCCGGCGTCTACTTCATGCGCCTCGAGCTGCAGACGATCGCGCTCGACGTGAGCCTCGACGAGCTGCGCGCGCGCTTCGAGGCCGAGATCGCGCGCCCCTTCGCCATGGAGTGGCGCC
>DASWDS010000344.1:0-2246 GCA_036395165.1 Anaeromyxobacteraceae bacterium
CGCGGTTCCGGACCACCTCCTGCCGCACGCCGGAGAGGTGTGGGTGATGAACGTCGTCGTCGAGCAGGCAGGCGAGGAGGTGCGGTACGTCGGCACCGACATCGACGGGAGGCCGTACGGCGCCGCGCGCGTCCTGAAGCGGACCGACTTCGAGGCGGTCTTCTCCCGCGATCGCGGCGGATGGCGGCTCCTCGTCGTGGTGGACCAGGTGCAGGACGGCAGCGTCCTGTACCGGCAGCTCGACCCGCAGCGCCAGCCGATCGGCGCGCCCCGCCGGATGGCGGTGAGCGTGCTCGTCGCGAACTTCGTCCCCGAGGCCGCGGCGTTCTGATGGCGAGCTCACTCACCGAACGCGTGCTGGCCGGCGACGTCCGCGCCGCGGCGCGGCTCATGCGGGACCTCGACGACAGGCTGCCGGCCGCGCGCCGGGCCCTCCAGGAGCTGCATCCGCGGACGGGACGCGCCTACGTCATCGGGCTCACGGGCGCGCCGGGCGCGGGCAAGTCGTCGCTCACCGACCGCCTGGTGGCGCACCACCGCGCGGCCGGGCGGACGGTGGGGGTGGTCGCGGTCGATCCGACGAGCCCGTTCACCGGCGGCGCGATCCTGGGCGACCGGATCCGGATGCAGGACCACGCGCTCGACGCGGGCGTCTTCATCCGCTCGATGGCGACGCGCGGCAACCTGGGCGGCCTCTCGCGCGCGACGGCCGACGTCGTCGCGGTGCTCGACGCCATGGGCAAGGACGTCGTGCTCGTCGAGACGGTCGGCGTCGGGCAGGACGAGATCGAGGTCGCCGAGCTGGCGCACACGGTCGTGCTGGTGGCGGTGCCCGGGATGGGCGACGACGTGCAGGCCATCAAGGCGGGCGTGCTCGAGATCGCCGACGTGTTCGCCGTGAACAAGGCCGATCGCGAGGGCGCCGATCGGACGGTCCGCGACCTGCAGCAGATGCTCGAGCTGCGCCGCTCGACGGCGACGCGCCCGGCGCTCGAGCACGACGCCGCGCACCGCATGCGCGCCACCGAGGCGTGGAGCCCGGAGGACCCCGCCTTCTGGGAGCCGCCCATCGTGAAGACGGTCGCGGTGCGCGACGAGGGCGTGGGAGAGCTGGCGCAGGCGGTCGAGCGCCACCACGCGCACCTCGAGGCGACCGGGCTCTTGCGGGCGAGGGACGTGGCGCGGGCGCGCGCGGGGTTCCTTGCGCTGCTCCGCGAGCGCCTCCTCGCCGGGGCGCTGGAGCGCCTCGCGGCGGAGGAGGGGCACCTCGACGAGATAGCGGCCCGCATCGCTGCGCACGAGGCCGACCCGTTTCAACTGGCGGACGAGCTTGCCGCGCGCGTCCGGGCGTGAAAGATCATGTCTGACGACGCCATGGAGCCTCCCGAGCAACCCGCAGCCCAGGCCGCCACCGTCCGCGACCCCGCTCTCGAGGTGCTCCAGGAGCGGCTCGGGGTCCGCATCGTGAACCCCGACGTCGCGCTGGCCGCCATCACGCACAAGTCGTTCGTGAACGAGCACCGCGGCGAGCCGCTCCAGGACAACGAGCGGCTCGAGTTCCTCGGCGACGCCGTCATCGACCTCGCGGTGTCGCACCGCCTCATGGAGCGCTTCCCCGAGGCGCGCGAGGGCGAGCTCTCCAAGATTCGCGCGGCGGTGGTGGACGAGCCAGGCCTGGCCCGGATCGCGCGCGAGCTCGACCTCGGCGCGCTGCTGCGGCTCGGCCGAGGCGAGGAGCTCACCGGCGGACGCCAGAAGGCGTCGCTCCTCGCCGACGCGATGGAGGCGGTGGTGGCGGCGCTCTACCTCGGCGGCGGCCTCGCGCCGGTCCTCGCGCTCCTCGACCGCTTCCTGGGGGAGGCCTTCGCGCACGCCGCCGCCGGCACGCTCGATCGCGACTACAAGACGCAGCTGCAGGAGCTCGCGCAGAGCCGCCTCCGCGCGTCGCCGCGGTACCGGGTCGTCGCCGAGCACGGGCCGGACCACTCCAAGGTGTTCGACGTCGAGCTCGAGCTCCGGGGCGAGGTGGTCGGGCGCGGCGCGGGACGCTCGAAGAAGGACGCCGAGCAGGCGGCCGCGAAGCTGGCGCTCGAGATGATGAACGGACGGCTCGGCGAGGAGCGGCTGCGCGCGACCGCGGGCGTCGCCTCCCCCGACACGGCGGCGCCGCCTCGCCCCGAGGTCGCCGCGGAGCCGCCCGGTCCCGAGGCTGCGCCGCCCGCGCCACCGGCCCCGGCGGTGCCCGA
>DASWDS010000345.1:0-5365 GCA_036395165.1 Anaeromyxobacteraceae bacterium
GTCGGCACAGCCGCCGATCGCGAGGCCGCCGAGCTCCGTGCGCGCGCCGCCGTCGCCGCCGTATTCTCGACCACGATCGGCGCAGTGAGCCGCGTCTCCGAGGTGGAGGGCCGCAGCGGTGCCGGCGTTGCGGCCGAGCAGACGGTCGCTCAGGACATCCAGGCCACGACCTCGCACGTGCTCGAGGGGGTCGAGATCGCCGAGGTGTGGACGGATCCGGGGGGCTCCCGGGTCTTTGCGCTGGCCGTGCTCGACAGGCACCGGGCCGAGCGCGCGCTCCGCGAGCAGCTGGAGGCGCTCGCCGCCGAAGCGGCTGCCGCCCGCCACGAGATGGATAGGGTCGAACCTCGGCTCCGCCGCGCGGTTGCCGCAGTGCGCATCACGAAGCTCGAGCGCCGCCGCGAGCCGCTCGTCTCGCACCTCCGTGTCGTCGGGTCGGCCCCTCCTCCAGAGTGGCCGGTCGACGCGGCGGCACGCTCCGAGGTCTCACGTGCGCTGCGGGCGCTCATCGTCTGCGTTCGGGTGGACGGCGAGGCGGCGGCCGACGTCCGCAGCGGCGCTGAACGGGCGCTCGCCGAGCATGGCTTGCACGTCGCCGGGGGATGCGACGGCGCCGATCTCGTCGTCGATGGGACGACATCCGTCGTGGCCGCCCCGGGCGATCCGCCGTGGCGCTTTTCGCGGGCGGTGGCATCGATCGCGGTGCGGGACGCCCGGTCGGGCGGGACACTCGCAAAGCTCGAGGAGTCGGCGCGCGAGGCGTCGGCACGCGAGGCGGAGGCCGCCCGGCGCGCCTGCGAGTCGCTCCGGCGCCGCGTCGAGGAGCGCCTGAGCGAGGCGCTCGACGCGGCCCTCGCGGCGCCCTGACCATCTGATCGCGCGCGCTCGTCTCACGGCGCCTGCGCGCCAAGGCCGGCCGCTGCTCCTCATCTCGCCAAGCGCGACGCGCGCGCCCGCCGGCGGAGCGCGCAGGCGCGCTCACCCCACTCTCAGTCGCGGAAGTTCTGGAACAGGATGGGGATGCCCAGGGCGGCGCTCCGCACCGCCTCCATCACCGCCTGCAGGTCGTCCCGCTTCTTGCCGGTGATGCGGACCGCGTCACCCTGGATCGACGCCTGGACCTTGAGGCCCGAGTCCTTCACCAGCGCCACGATCTTCTTCGCGTCCTCCTGCTTGATGCCCTTCTTCAGCTTCACGACCTGGCGCACGTGGCCGCCGGTGGCCGGCTCGATCTTCTGCGGATCGAGCCCCTCGAGCGGCACGCCGCGCTTGGCGAGCTTCTCGAGCAGCACGCCGTAAGCCGCCTCGGCGCGCCCCTCGGTGTTCGCCTTCACGAGGACCCCGCCCTCCTTGTCGCGCTCGAGGTCGGTCGACGTCCCCTTGAAGTCGAACCGCTGCGCGAGCTCCTTGCGCGCCTGGTTGAACGCGTTCTCCACCTCCATCAGGTTCAGCTCGGAGACGATGTCGAAGCTGGGCATGGACGTTCCCCCTTCCTACAGCTCGAGCACGACCGGCAACACCGACGGCCTGCGACCACCCTCGCGGCGGAACCAGCGCCGGATGGCGAGCCGGATCGCCTCCTGCACCTCGCCCTGGCTCTCGCGCGCCTGCGGCGTGAGCTCGTCGAGCGCCCGCAGCGCCTCGCCGCGCAGCGCATCCTCGCTCCCCTCGAATCCCGCCACGCCGCGCGCGAAGATCTCCGGCCCGCGTACCACGGCGCCGCTCGCCCTGTCCACGGCGACGACGACGATGCAGAGGCCGGCCTCGGCGAGGAGGCGGCGGTCCTTCACCACGAGGTCGCCGACGACGCCGCCCGTCGCGTCGCGGTCGGCATAGACGCGCCCGACCGGGAGCCGCTCGTCGAGGATGCGCGCGCCGCCGTCGAAGAGCTCGAGCACCTCGCCGTCCACGATGACGTGGCGGTGCGGCACGTCCTCCTTCTCGGCGTGGGCGGCGTGGCGGGCGAGGTGCCGGAACTCGCCGTGGATGGGCACGAACCGCTCCGGGCGCGCCAGCGCGATGAGGCGGCGCTGCTCCGCCTCCTGTGCGTGGCCGGAGACGTGCAAAGGCCGGAGGTCCTCGTACGCGACCTCGGCGCCGAGGCGGGTGAGCTCGTTCACGACGTGTCCGATGGCGACCTCGTTCCCGGGGATGAAGCGCGACGAGAGAACCACCAGATCCCCGGGGGCGATGGCCATCTCGGGGTGCTCGCCCCGCGCCAGCCGCGAGAGCGCGCTGCGCGGCTCGCCCTGCGTGCCGCTGGTGAGCACGCACAGCTCGCGCGGCGGGAGGTCGCGCGCCTCCTCGAGCGAGCAGAGCTGCCAGCCGGCGACCTTGAGGTACCCCAGGTCCATCGCGAGGCGGACGTTCGCCTCCATGGCGCGGCCGAGGAGCGCGAGGCGGCGGCCGAGCCCGCGCGCGGCGTCCGCGACCTGCTGGATGCGGTGCACGTTCGACGCGAAGCACGCGACGAAGACGCGCCCCCTGGCGCCCTCGAACGCGTGGTCGAGCGCGACGCCCACCGCCGACTCCGAGAGCGAGGTGCCGGGGCGCTCGGCGTTCGTGGAGTCCGAGAGGAGGACGCGCAGGCCGGCGCGCCCGAGCGCCTCGATGCGGGCGAGGTCCATGTTCCACCCGCCCACCGGCGCCTCGTCGATCTTGAAGTCGCCCGAGTGGAGGAGGACGCCCTGCGGCGTCGAGATGGCGAGGGCGCAGGCGTCCGGGATCGAGTGGGTGACCGCGATGAACTCCGCCGAGATGGGCGACGCGTAGCCGGCCCCGCGCACCTCGCCCGGCCGCGCCGTGCGGAGGTCGGCGTCCACGCCGGCCTCGCGCAGCCGCGCCTCGAGCAGCGAGCGCGCGAACGGGGGGACGTGCACGGGCGCCTTCACCGCGGCGAGCAGGCGCGGGAGCGCCCCGATGTGGTCCTCGTGGCCGTGCGTGACGTAGATCGCGCCCACCTGCTCCTTGCGCTCGGCGAGCCACGAGAGGTCCGGGACGATCACGTCCACGCCGATGGGCTCGTTCGGGAACATGACGCCGCAGTCGACGACCACGATCCGGCCGTCGGCCTCGACGGCCATGCAGTTCATGCCGATCTCCCCGAGCCCTCCCAGGGCGACGATGCGGACGGGCGGCGCCACGGCTCCTTCGAGTATCGCGCGCGCCGGTCGGGCGCACATCCGTTATGGTAAGGCAGCTCCCTTGTCCGACCCGGTCCTCGACAGCCTGAACGACGCCCAGCGGGAGGCCGTCCTGCACGGCGAGGGGCCCCTGCTCGTCCTCGCCGGCGCGGGCTCGGGCAAGACGCGCGTGATCGTCCACCGGGTGGCGCACCTCGTCCGCGCCGAGGGCGTCATGCCCTGGCACATCCTCTGCGTCACCTTCACCAACAAGGCCGCCGGCGAGATGCGCGAGCGGCTCGGGTCGCTGCTCGGCGCGGAGGCCGAGCAGCTGTGGGTCTCGACCTTCCACGCCTTCGGCGCGCGCTTCCTCCGGCGCGAGGCCGCCGCGGCGGGGCTCCCGTCCTCGTTCCCCATCTACGACACCGACGACCAGCTCCGGCTGGCGAAGGGCCTCATGTCGGAGATGGGGCTCGTCGAGGGTGACCCGATCTCCGCGCGCGACGCGCTCTCGCGCGTCGACCGCTGGAAGAACGAGGCGCTCCGCCCCGCCGACGTCCGGGTGGGCGAGCTCGACGTGGAGGGCCAGGCCGCGAAGGCCGTCTACGAGCGGTACCAGGCGGCGCTGGCGCGCGCCGGCGCGACCGACTTCGGCGACCTCATCATGCGCCCCTTGCGCCTGCTCGAGGAGCACGAGGCGCTGCGGACGCGCTGGGCGGCGCGGTTCCGGCACATCCTCGTGGACGAGTTCCAGGACACGAACCCGGCGCAGTATCGCCTCGTCCGCCTCCTGTGCGGCTCGAAGCGGAACGTCTGCGTGGTCGGTGACGACGACCAGGCCATCTACCGGTGGCGCGGCGCCGACGTGACGAACATCCTCGACTTCGACCGCGACTACGCGGGCGCGCGCGTCGTGAAGCTCGAGCAGAACTACCGCTCGACCCGACCCATCCTGGAGGCGGCGCACGCCGTCATCTCGAAGGCGCGGCGCCGGCGCGAGAAGAAGCTCTGGACGGAGCAGGAGGGCGGCGCGCCGCTCGCGCTGCTCGTGTCGCAGGACGAGCACGAGGAAGGCGAGCGCATCGCGCGCGCGGTGGAGGCTGCGCACGCCGGCGGCGCCCGCTGGGAGGGGATCGCCGTCCTCTACCGCACGAACGCTCAGTCGCGGCCGGTCGAGGCGGCGATGCGCGGCCGGCGCATCCCGTACGTCATCGTGCGCGGGACGAGCTTCTACGAGCGCGCCGAGGTGAAGGACGCCGCCGCCTACCTGCGCCTCGCGCTCACGCCGCGCTCGGACCTCGACCTCCTGCGCGTCGTGAACCGGCCCGCGCGCGGCATCGGCGACAAGTCCGTCGAGCGGCTGCAGGCGTTCGCGCGGGCGCGGGGCGTGGCGCTCTTCGACGCCCTCGGCGACGTGGACGCGGTGGAGGGGCTCACCCCGAAGGCGAGGAAGGCGCTCGAGGGCTTCCGCGAGCTCGTCGCGGATCTCAACGGGCGCGTCCTGGAGCTCGACGCCGGCCTCGCGGTGCAGGAGGTCCTGGAGAAGAGCGACATGATCGAGCGGCTCAAGCTCGAGGGCACCGACGAGTCGGTCGAGCGCGCCGAGAACCTCATGGAGCTCCTCGCGGCCGCGCGCGAGTTCGACGAGGCGCGTGCCGGGCGGGAGCCGCCGCGCGATCCCGACGAGCCGCCCACGCCGCCGCTGGCCCGCTTCCTCGAGGGCATCGCGCTCCTGGGCGAGGCCGACGCGCCGACGCCGGAGGGGCGCGTCGCGCTCATGACGCTGCACGCCGCGAAGGGCCTCGAGTTCGACGCGGTCGTCCTCTCCGGGCTCGAGGAGGGTGTCCTCCCCTACACGCGCCCGTGGCGTCGGCCCGAGTCGGCCGAGGCGAGCGCGGCCGACCTCGACGAGGAGCGGCGCCTCTGCTACGTGGGCATGACCCGCGCGAAGCGCCTGCTCACGCTCTCCCTGGCGCGGCGGCGCATGACCTACGGCGAGGCGGGGCCGACCTTCCGGCAGCAGGAGCCCTCGCGGTTCCTCGCCGACCTCCCGCCCGCGCTGTTCGGCCTCGCGGCGCGCGGCGCGACCGTGCGCGTCGAGCCGCCCCGCATCCGCCGCCACCCGGGCGCGCTCGAGGGGGAGCCGGTGATCGAGCTCGACCACGCCGACGGGTTCGACGGCAGGTCTGCCACCCAGTATCCCTCACCCGTCCTCCGCTCGGGGCGGACGGAACCGGCGGGCG
>DASWDS010000346.1:0-1738 GCA_036395165.1 Anaeromyxobacteraceae bacterium
GCGACCAGCTCCGCCGCCAGCTCCTCGGCCGCGGCGGGACCGGCGGCGGCGGGCGCCCGCGGCGCCGCCCGCGCGCGCGAGAGCCGCTCCGCCGACTCCGACGCGCGCCGGGCCAGGGCGGGGACGCTCTTCACCGCGCCCATCCTGCCGAGCGCCCGCGCCGCGGCCGCGCGGAGCGCCACCTCCGGCGCGGCGAGGAGCGGCTGGACGCGCGCCGCGGCTGCGTCGAGGGCGCCCGCGACCAGGCGCCGCTCACCGAGGGCCGCGAGCGCCGCGACCGCGTCGCCCCCGCGGCGGGAGAGGCGCGCCAGCAGCGGGCGCTCGGGGCACTCGCCCTCGCGGGCCCGCGCCTGTGCCGCCGCGCGCGCCGCCACGCCAGGGTCCGGCGACATGAGGGCGAGCTCGCACAGCGCGAGCGCCACCTCGGGCGCCTGTGGCAGCGCGGTGAGCGCGTCCACCGCCGAGGCGCCGAGGCGCCCCGCCCCGCCGGCCCCCGCCCGCGCCAGGGCGCCCGCCGACGCCGGATCGCCGAGCGCGCCCAGCGCCTCGGCCGCGGCCTCGGCCAGCGCGGCGCCGGACGCCTCCTCGAGCAGCGCCTCCAGCACCGTGCGCGCGGCCCGGTCGCCCGCGATCCCGAGCGCCCGCGCGGCCGCCGCCACCACCCGGGGATCCTCGGCGCGCTCCGGCTCGAGGAGCGGCGCCAGCAACCGGACCGCCTCGGCTCGGCCGCTCCGGCCCAGCTCCTCGGCGGCGCCGGCCCGCTCCGCGGGCGTGCCGCGCCCGAGCGCGAGGACGTTCCGCTCCCACGTGAGGCGCGCCTCGAGCTCCACCGCCTCGCGCAGCGAACCACCGAGCGCCTGGAGCGCGGCGGCGATCTCGGCGCGCGCAGCGGCGCCGCCCGCCGGGAACGCCGCCACGAGCAGCTCCCGCGCGCGCCGCTCCGACGGCAGCGCCGAGAGCCCGCGCGCCGCCGCCGAGGCGACCTCGGGATCCGGGTCGCCGACGAGCTTTCCGAGCGCCTCGACCGACGTGGCGCCGCCGCGCGCCGCGAACGCGCCCGCCGCGGCCTTCCGCACGAGCGCGCTCGGGTCGTCCTGCGCGACGAGCAGCACCGGGGCGTCGGCCTCGTCGCGCGATCCCGCGAGGCTCGCGACGGCGGCCGCGCGGCGCGCCGGGTCCGGCGACGCGATCGCGTCCCGCGACGGACGGCACGCGAGCGAGGCCGCCGCGACGAGCGCGGCGGCGGCGGCGCGCGGGACTCGGGCGCGGGCGAGGGTCACGCGCGCATCGTCCACCGGCCCAGCCCGCGGAGCAAGCGAACCGGCGCGCTCGCGGCGCTTGCACGGCGCCCGCGGTCGCCTTATCTGGCGACTCTCCGCCTTCTCCGTCCCGGGGCAAAAGCCATGACCGACGAGCTCAACCCTCAGGCGCGGCAGATGGCCGACGAGTCGATGGTGCGCAACCTCGCCGCGCAGGCGGAGGCGATCTGGCCGCAGGAGGCGCCGCTCTTCCGCCGCTATGCCCTCCCCGAGGACGCGCGCATCCTCGACGCCGGGTGCGGCCCCGGCGAGGCGACCTCTCGGCTCGCCGAGCTCTTCCCCCGTGCCACCGTGCTCGGGGTCGACATCCTGGACGTCCACCTCGAGATCGCTCGCCTCCGCCTGCGCGGCGAGGTTGCGCACCATCGACTCGTCGGCCATCTGCCGCGCCTGAGGGTTGAGCTCGTCGGTCATGGCTT
>DASWDS010000347.1:0-1882 GCA_036395165.1 Anaeromyxobacteraceae bacterium
GCCACGGCCTTCGGGGCGGGCTACCTCGTCCAGCTCTCGTCCTCGGCGACCGCCATCTCGGGCGCGCTGGGCGCGCTCCTCGCGCGACGCCGCGCGAAGCGCCCCGCGGCCGCGTGAGCCACGGCAGGGCTCACTGGGACGCGCTTCGCTGAGGAGGCGACCACCGCGACGCCGCCCTGGCCCGCTCGGCGCGCGCAAGCCGCCGGTAGAGCCGGTCGTGCTCGTCGATCATGCGCTGGAGCTCGAGCTCCTGCTCGACGAACCGGCGCGCCGCGGCGCCCATCCGGCGGCTCCGCGCGGGGTCGGCGAGGACGCGGAGCATCGCCTGAGCGAGCGCCTGCGGCTGCTCGGGCGGGACGACATAGCCGCGCTCGCCGTCCCGCACCAGCTCGGCGTTGCCGCCCGCGTCGGTGACGATCATCGGGAGCCCCGCCGCCATGCCCTCGATGATCGCGTTCGAGAGCCCCTCCTGGCGCGAGCAGAGGACGCCGAAGGTGCCGCGCGCGAGGACGGCCGGCACGTCGGGGCGCCCGCCGAGGAAGAACACGGCGTCGCGCAGCCCCAGGTCGCGCGCGAGCTGCTCCAGGCTCGGCCGCCGCGCGCCCTCTCCGACCAGGAACGCCATCGCGTCCGGCACGCCGCGCCGCACCTGCGCCAGCGCGACGAGGAAGTCCTCTTGCCGCTTCACCTCGTGGCGCATGTTCGCCACCAGCACCGCCACCGGCGCGCCGCCGGTGGGCGGCAGCGGCGACGCGAGCGGGCCCCCCCGCAGCGCGTCGAAGCGCGAGAGGTCGAGGCCGTTGTGTATGACGACCACGCGCTCCGGCGGGACGCGCTCGCGGTGCACGACGAGGTCACGCACCGCCTCGCAGTTCGCGATCACCACGTCGGCGGCGTGGGACGCGGCGGCGAGCGCCACGTGGCGCGCCTTCCCGTGCCAGTGCACGAGGTCGAGCCGGCTCACCGCGACCGGGACGCCGGCCAGCCTCGCGGCCGGGACGCCGAGCAGCGTCGAGTAGAAGTCCTGCGCGTGGACGAGGTCGATGCGCTCGCGCCGCAGCCAGCGCGCGAGCCGCACCGCCTCGGCGAAGTTCCCGGGGCGCATGAACGAGCCCCCCAGCGGATGGACGAGCGGCTCGTACCCGAGCGCCCGCGTCTCGTCGAGGAGCGGACCGCTCGCGTCGAGCGCGTGCACCGACACCTCGAAGTCGGCCGGGAGCCGGCGCAGCAGCTCCAGGACCTGGACCTCGCCGCCCCCCACGTGGAAGCAGTTCGTGAACTCGACGACGCGGATGCGCCTTGGGCCCATCGCATCGAATGTGGTCACGGGCGGACCGTGCCGCCCCCGCGACGACCCGAGCGGAGTATCGGGCTCGTGTCTCGCTCGTCCTTCGAGTTTCGAGGTGGGGGTCTGGGGGGAGCGGCAGTCGCTCCCCCCAGATTGAGGGCTTGCGAAGCGAAGCGTAGCGAGCCCGGAAATCCCCTGATTCGCCTATGAACCGCTCGACGAGCACCAGAAACGGTGAAAGGCGAGTCAGCCGGGCGAGCAACAAGTGGGCCTCTCCGTGGCCTCGCGTGCCTGGAAGGCCAACCTTGTCCTTGCAGTGGGGGGCGCATGGAACACGCGACGGCGGGCATCCGCGACGAAGCGGCGCGGGCGGAGGCGCAGGGTTCGGCGGACGGCGGGCGCCCGCTGCGCGTCGCGATGCTGGCGAGCATGTTCCCGCCCTCGATCGGCGGGATCCAGATCCACACGCTTCGCCTCAGCCAGAAGCTCGTCGAGCGCGGCCTCGACGTCCACGTCGTCACGCGCATCCAGCCGGGCCTCGCCCCGTTCGAGCGTATGTGCGGCGTGCGCGTGCACCGGGTGGGGCTCCCCGCG
>DASWDS010000348.1:0-10133 GCA_036395165.1 Anaeromyxobacteraceae bacterium
GTGCCGCTTCCGCGCGTGATACACGGTCGCGAGCCCGACCATCGCGCGCACGTTCCGCTCGTCCGACCGCAACGTCCGGCGCGCCTCCGCCTCCGCCGCGTCGAGCTTCCCCGCGCCGACCAGCGCCTCGAGGAGGTCGCCCCGCAGCTCTCGCCGCTCCGGCTCCTTCTCCAGTGCCGCGCGCAGCTCCCGCTCGACCTCGTCGCCCTTCCCGAGCCGGACGCGGAGCCGGAGGAGGTTCCTCCGCGCCGGCGCGTGCTCCGGGGAGGCCGCCAGCACGGCCCGATAGGCCTCGATCGCGCGATCGTCCTCGCCGGCCGCCTCGCGCGCGACGCCCGCGTCGAACTCCGCCCAGACGAGATCGCCGTCGAGCCGGAAGGCCTCCTCGAAGTCCGCGGCGGCGTCGGCGTGGCGGCCGGCCGCGACCTTCTCCACGCCCGCCGCGAAGAGCTCGCGGGCGTGGGCGAGACGCGCGCGCTTCAGCGCCTCGGGGTCGGGCGGGAGGGCCGGGACCGCGGGCGCGCCTGCCACCGCCGGAGCGGCAGAGGGCGGACCGGTGGCCCCGGCGCGCTGCTTCCCCGCGCACGCGACGAGGAGGGCGGCGACGGTGAGCGCCAGGGGTGTGCGGGTGAGCGCCATCGCCGCCTTGGCCCCCTACTTCAGCGCCTTGAGGCGCTGCCTCGCATCTTCCTGCTGCGACTTCGTGACGGGATCGTTCACGCCCTGCATGTTCGCGAGCGCGGTCCAGGCCGTCTTCGCGTCGGCGCGCTTCTTCGCGTTGTAGTAGAGGACGCCCGAGTTGTAGAGCGCCCGCCCCGCCGTGTTCGGATCGCCCTTGGCGCACTTCGGATCGCTCCCGAAGGCGCGGTAGCGCTGGGCCGCCTCGAGCGGCTTGTCGGCGAGCTCGTAGGCGGCGCCGATGTTGCCGAGCGCCAGGCAGCGCTGCTCTCCCTCCGGCCACCTCTTCAGATACTGGTCGTAGAGCTGGATCGCCCTCGGCGCGTCGCCGCTATTCAGGCGCGCGGTCGCGACGGCGAGCGTCGCGTTGGCGGCCTCGGGCGCGTCCGGGAACTTCTCGAGGAGCCGCGCGCGGGCGGCCTCGGCCTTCTTCGGCTCCTTCGCCTGCGCGTACGCGACGCCTGCGTTGTAGAGCGCGGCGGGCGCGTCGGGCGCGTCGGGGTTCTGCGCGACGTACGCCTCGAAGCCGGCGGCGGCGTCCACCGGCTTCCCGGCCCGGAGCAGCTCCATCGCCTGCGCGTAGCCGAGGCGGTTCTTCTCACTCCCGAGCTGCTCGAGGACGCTCGCGATCTTCCCCGGGACCGACTTCTGCTCGGGCGTCGCGTCGGGGGCCTTCGCGGCCTGCTCCGCCCTGGGCTTGTTGGCCTCGAGCATGGCACGGACGCGCTCCACCGCGTCGGAGTAGGCCTTCGTGTCCCTGCGCGCGAGGACCGTCTGGAGATACGGGCCGACGCCGTCCACCGCGGCCGCCGTGAGCGGCCACTGCTGGAAGATCGCCTCGAACCGCTTCTGCGCGTCCTCGACGTTGTCGTAGCTGTACTCGACCTCCGCCGCGAGGAGCGCGAGCGTGGCGGCGTACTGCGTCGCCTCCGCGACGGGGTCGCTCTTGTAGACCTGCCCGTACCCGTCGGCCGCCTCGATGAGGCGCTTCCATGGATCCGCCGGCGGCCGCGGCTTCAGCTCGCCCTTGCGCACGATCTTGACCGGATCGAGCTGCCCCGCCTTCACCTGCTGGAACGCGAGCCCCTGCAGCGAGCCCGCCGCCATGCGCGCGCCCACCGCCTTCGTGACGGGCGAGGCGTCCTTGTCGCTGCGGAAGAGGTCCGCCGCGCGCGCCGCCCCCTGCCAGTCGCCGGCTTGCAGGTATTGCTCGGCTGCGGCGCGCTCGTACACGATGCGCCACTCGGACGAGGGGTACCTCTCGGCGACGTGCAGGAAGGCGTCGCCCGCCTCCTTCCACTCGGCGCGCGCCTGGTCGAGGTTCCCGGACTCGCGCGCCTGGTTGGCGCGGTTCACGTGGACCTGCGCGTTGGTCGTCTCGGCCCGCTCGTTCTCGTCGTCGAGCTCCCTCGCGAGCGGCATCTTGTGGTCGGCCTGGTACACCTTCGTGCCGCCCGCGAACCCCGACTGGCCGGCGGTGGCGCAGCCGGCCGCGAGGAGCACGGCGAGCGCGAGCCCGTTCACCTTGTAGGTCATGTCCCCTCTCTCCCTGTCGTCACTTGTCGTCACCAGCGGGCTTCACCATCGCCTGCCCGAGCCCTCGATCGATGGACCGATGGACCCTCCGGCGATGGGACCCTCCGGCGCCTCGGCGATCGGCGACGGAGAGAGATCCTCCGGCATCATCCTGCCCTTCGCGTCCTTGAGGATGGGATACTCCTTCGGGCGATAGCGAGCGAGCGATTCGGAGATCTTCCTCGTCCAGTCGTTCTTGACGTGCAGCTCGCGCGCGGCCTGGATGGCCTGCGCGTAGATCTGCACCGCCTGGTCCTCGTACGGCTGCGCGAACTGCGACAGCTGGTCCTGGTAGGCGGCGAGGAACTCCTCCTGGCCGCGCTGCTGGAGCTCGGGCGGGATGGGCGCCTCGTAGAGCGTCTGCGCGAGGCGCTCGAGGAGGTAGGCCTGGCGGTAGAAGGCGGCCAGGATCCAGTCCGGGCGCCGGTACTTCTTCACCTCGTTGTACTGCGGCGCCACCTGCTTCAGCTCCGCCATCTTCGCGTCGAGCGCCTTCCGGAGCTTCTTGGCGTTCGCCGTGGCGGGGAGCCTTATCGCGTCGAACCGCTCGAAGTCGTACTCGGCGAGGCGGAAGCGCGCCTCCGCGGCCGCGGCCGCCGCGAGCGGCGCCTTGTCGGGCTCGAGCTTGCGGCGCGCGAACTCCGCCACCGCCTGCTCGTACCCGGCGCGCGCGGCGCGGTCGTCCCCCAGCTCGCGCTCGGCGAGCGCCAGCTTGAGGTGCGCCTGCACGACGAGCTCGTGCTCCTTCGAGCGCGAGAAGCGCCGGACGAAGTCCTGCATCGCGAGGACCTCGCGCCGCCACTCCTTCTTCTTCTCGTAGACGAGCGCCGCGTGGAACTGCGTCCTCGCGGCGTCCTCCGCGTCCGGGTAGAGCGCGGCGTAGCGAGCATAGGCCGACGCGGCGGCGTCGTACGACTGGAGGTTCTCGAGCGAGCGGGCCGCGTTGTAGAGCGCGTCCTTGCGCTGCTTCGAGCCGGGGTACTTGTCGACGAGGAGCAGGTAGCGCGCGACCGCCTTCTCGAAGTCGTAGGTGTTCTCCGCGTTCCAGGCGACGCGGAAGAGGGCCTCGTCGGCGAAGGCGCTGTTCGGGTACTCGGCGTGGATGCGCTCCTGGAGCGCGAGCGCGCTCTCGAACCGGCGCGCGCCCTCGTGGCAGGCGGCGGCGTTGTAGAGCGCCTTGTCGGCGAACTCGTGCTTCGGGTCCTCGGCCACGAGCGCGACGAAGAGCCGGGCGGCCTCGTCCCACTCCTTCCTCTCCATGAGCTGCATGGCGCGGTTGAAGCGGCCGCCGAGCTTGAACTTCTGGAGCGTCTCGGCGAGCCCCCTGTTCTTCGCCGCCTCCGCCTTCTGCAGGCGCGCGCTCGCCGCCTCCACGGCCGCCCAGTCCTTCACCGCGAGGTGGCTCTCGATGATGAGGTTGGCCGCGTACTGCGCGACGTCGGACGCGGGCCAGCGCGCGACCACCTCCTCCAGGCGGCAGCGCGCCTCGGCGAAGTCGTTGTACGCGTAGTACACCTCGCCCGCCTTGTACGCCGCGGCGGCGGCCTTCTCGTGCGCCGGGAGGCGGTCCACGAGCGCGTCCGAGTCCTCGACGAGCCCGGCCAGCAGCGGCGGGAGCGGCTCCGGCCGGGGCGGCTCGCCCGCGCGCTCCTTCGAGGTGAGGGGCCTTCGCTCCTCGAGCCGGCCCGCTGCCTGCGCCTCGCCGACGGAGCGCTGCCACGAGAGCACCGCCGCCAGCGCCGCGTCGCCCTGCAGCCGCCGATCGGCGGGGTCGTCGCGGACGCGCGCGTAGACCTTGGCCGCCTCGACGAGCTGGCCCGCGTCGTAGAGGCAGTCGGCCCACTGGTAGGCGAGCTCGTAGGCGTTCTTCGCGTGCGGGAAGCGCTCGAGGTACTGCCCGTAGACGCGCGCGGCGGCCCGGTACTCCGCGACGGCCTGCTCCTTCCTGCCGGCCTGCTTGTGGAGCTGCGCCTGCTGGTGGTGGTAGGTGGCGGCGTGCACGAGGTTGCGCTCCGACAGGTCCCGCACCTCGCGCGTCAGCTCGGGATCGCCGCGGTGCCGCTGCCACCAGGCGCCCTTCTCGTCGTAGGTGGCGACGAGCTCCTCGCGCGCCTTCGCCTCCTCGTCGAAGCGGCCGTCCTTCGACCAGGCGAGGGCGATCCTGGCCTTCATGCGCGGCGCGTCGGGCGCGAGCGGCGCCCGCTCGAGCACGAGCGCGTACGCCTTCACCGCCTCGGCGTAGCGGCCCTGGTCGAAGAGCACGTCGCCGAGGCGCCGGTAGATCTCCGCCTCGTAGGGACGCCCGCCGAGGCGGGCGAAGAAGGCCTTCGCCTTCTCGACGCCGCCCCACGTCTCGTCGGAGAAGCTGATGGCCGTGTACTGGACCGCCTCCGGCCACACGTCGCCCACCGGCGCGGCGCCGGTCGCCGCCTGCGCGGCGTAGAAGTCGAGCAGCTTCGCGAAGGCCTGCACCGCCCGGTCGTGCTCGTCGAGGCGATAGAAGGTCCACCCGAGCTTGTAGAGCGCGCGCGGGTAGAGCCGGTGGTCGGGGCGCGCTTCCAGCTTCGAGAACGCGTCCACGGCGCGCTCGAGCGCGCCCGGGCGCACGTCGTCGAAGGCGAAGTCGCCGATGCGCACCCACGCCTCCTGGACGTAGGGGCTCTCGGGGTAGCGCTCGACGAGGTCGGCGTAGGCGCGCTGCGCCTCCTCGGCCTGGCCCATCTCGCCCAGGCAGTACGCGAGCAGGTACTGGATCGCGTGGAGGTTCCGGTACCCCGGGAACCCGGTGAGGAGGCGCTGGTAGACGCCGATCGCCTTCGCGTAGCTCTTGCCGGGCTCGGGCGGCGGCTCCCGCCCGTCCGCCAGGGCGCGCCGCACCTCCTCCCGCCAGGCCGCCAGCTCCGCCTCGTAGTCGTCGTTCGCCTTCTCGTAGTGGAGCTCGGCGAGGCGGAACATCGCGTCGGCCGTGTAGGCCGGATCCTCGGGGTAGCGGGCGACGAACTCCTCGAACTGCGCGATGGCCTCCACGCGCTCGCGCCGCTCCTGCGCCTCGAGCTCGCTGAGCCCCGCCTCGTACTGGTCGGCGACCGCGCGGCGGCGCTCGTCGTGGCGCATCCGGACGAGGTCCTCCACCTCGCGCCGGAGCGCCTGCGCCTCCTCCTCGAAGCGCCTCACCGAGGCGGTGAAGTCGTCGAGGTCGGCGAGCGGCAGGGCCGCGCGCTCGCTCTTCGCGGCGGGCGCGCGGGTCCGGCGCTCGCGGCAGGCGGCCGGGGCCGAGGTCGATTCGGGGGTGTCGGGGGCGGAGCCCCCGACTTCGATCGACGGCGAAG
This sequence comes from Anaeromyxobacteraceae bacterium, assembly GCA_036395165.1. GTDB lineage: Bacteria > Myxococcota > Myxococcia > Myxococcales > Anaeromyxobacteraceae > Anaeromyxobacter_A. Next base: position 5,583 of record DASWDS010000348.1, read on the forward strand.
CCGGCGGCCGCTCGCGACAGCGAGCGGAGGCGCCGCAGGCGCCTGCCGCCGGGGACGAAACGACCGGGGCCGCTGCGAGAAGGGCCACCGCGAGGAGGCTCGCGGTGATCACTCGACCTCCTTCAGCACGCCCGAGAACCGGTCCTCGAGCTGGCCGAGGTCCCTCGCCTCCTGCGCCGAGAGCGCCTGGATCCGGTCCACCCGCTCGCGCTTGCGCGTCCAGGCGACGTCGATGATGCCCACGTCCGCCTTCAGGACGAGCCGGTGCAGCTCTCCGCGGACCGCGACGAGCGCGGAGGTGGCGATGGCGCGCACGACCTCCTGCACGTCGCGCTCGGCGGAATCGAGCGCGTCCGCCTCCTCCGCGAGGTGCGCGCGCTCGGCGGCCAGCTGGGCGCGGAGCGCGTCGGCCCGCGTGCGGGCCTGCGCGAGGAGGCGCCGCTTCGCCTGGTCCGCGCCCTGTTGGAGCGCCGCCACCCGCCCGCGCAGCGCCTCGATGGCGTCCGCGCGCGCGCTGGCGGGGCCTTCGAGCCCGACGCGCGCGGCGGCGAGGAGCTCCAGCTCGGTCGCGACCTTCCGCCGGTACTCGTCGCGGACCGCGTCGTCGGCGGAGCTGCCGCTCCCGCGCCCGATGGCGTCGAGCACGCGCGAGAGCTCGCCGCGTAGCGCCGCGACCTCTCGCTCGTACTCGAGCACCACCTCGCCCTGCGCGCGCAGCTCGGCGTCGAGCTCGCGGCGGGCGTCGCGGTCCGCGCCCAGCTCGGCGCCGTGCCTGGCGAGCCACGCCTGCATCCCCTGGAGCTCCGCTGCGCAGGCGCGGACGCCGTACGACAGCGCGAAGGCCTGCTTCTCGAGGGCCGCGGCGCGCGCCCGGCGGCCGGCGACGCGCGCCTCGATCTCCTCCGGCGTGCGCGGCAGCTCGGCGAGCCGCGCCTCGACGGCGCTCCGCTCCGCCGTCGCGGCCAGCCACGCCGCGCCGGTCGCGAAGGCGGGCGCGTGCAGGCGCGCCTCCGCCGCGCTGAGTGCGCCCTCGAGCCGCGCTGCCCCGTTCTCGACGGCCTCGGCCCGGGCATGGCCCTCCTCCAGCCCCGGGAACGCGCCGAGCCCCCACGCGCGCGACAGCACCGCGTCCACCCGATCGGCGGCGGCGCGCGCGCCGGCGAGGTCCTCTCGGGCGGCCTCGACGGCCCCCACCAGCTCGAGGGCCTCCTCCACCGGGCGCTGCGTGGCCGCCCATGCCGCGACCAGGGGCGGCAGCACGTTGCCGGGACGGGACACGCCCTCCCCGCGGTGCACGACCTCGTCGAAGACGCGGAGCGGGTCCTCGTGGAGGGCGAGGATGGCGTCGAGCTCGTCGCGCACCGGGGCGTACGCGTTGACGACGCGCTCGTACGTCTCGACGGCCTCGCCGTGCCGTCCCGTCTTGAGCGCGAGGTGCGCCTGCAGCAGCGTGGCGCGGGGCGCGAGGGGTGAGCCGGACGCGGCGTCCGCGACGAGCCCGGCGCTCCGCAGCGCGAGGTCGTAGCGGCGCGCCTTCACGTAGGTCCAGGCGCTCTCGTACAGGGCCTCGTCGAAGCGCGGCGACTCCCTCGGCACGCGCGCGTAGCCGTCGAGCGCGCGCGCGACGTGACCGAGCTCGCCCTCGACGCGGCCCTGCGCGAGCCAGCACAGCTCCCGGATCTCGCGCTGCCGCGCGTCCGCGGGCTCGGCGGCGGCGCACCGCTCGAGCTCGACCGCGGCGCGCTCCAGGGCCCCCGCCTGGACGTGGAGCGCGCCCCTGAAGTAGGCCGCGGCGAGGTCGAAGGGCGGGGGGACCGCCTCGAACGCGGCGAGCGCGGCGGCGCGGCGCTCGGCCGCGGGGAGGTCGGCGCGGCGGTAGGTCGCCTTGGCGGCGAGGTAGAGCGCCTCGGGCGGCGGCCTCCCGCCGTGGAGCGCGCGCGCCCGCTCCAGCATCGCGGGCACCTCGCGGTGGCGGCCCAGCTCGACGAGGCACGCCATCGCGCGCACGGAGGCCTCCGCGGCGTGCTCGTCGGCGGGCGCGGCGAGGAGCGCCTCGAGCTCCTCGAGCGCGGCCGCGAAGCGGCGCTGGCGGAAGAGCGACTCGGCGAGGTACCAGCGCCCGCTCGCGCGCTCCGCGGCCGGGAGCTCCGGAACGTCGAGCGCCACCCGGAGCGCCACGCTCGCGCCCAGCCAGTCGCCGAGCAGGAAGCGCGCCTCGCCTTCCCGGAAGGTGCGCGCGGCGCGGGTGGCGGCCGGCTCCTCGCTCCCGCCGTACTCGCTCTCGAGGTGCGCGAGCCGCTCGGTGAGGAGCGCGATCTCGCGCTCCGCCTCCACGAGCGCATCCGGCGGCGGCGGCGCGGCGCGCGCGACGCCCGCCGCGGCCGCGAGCGCCACGGCGGCGACGAGCCTCGGCGCGCGGAGCTTCACCGCGTCGCGCCCCCCGCGGCCTGCGGCGCCGGCCTGCGCGGCTCCTCCTTCTTCACGTCCACGTCGTAGCGGAGGCCGGGGCGGTCCTTCAGGTCGGCGCCGAGCCCACCCTTCTCGAGCCCGACCACCTTGATGGTGGTGACCTTCCCCGCGGCCGCGTTGAACGTGTACGAGGAGTGCACCTTGAACCGGTAACCCTCGAGGTGGCTGAACGCGCCGTACCCGTGGCCCCGGTAGGTGAGCTTCACGCCGAGCTGGTGATTCCCCGCGGTCACTCTCCCGGCGAAGACCTCGAGCTCCTCGCGCCGATCGAGGCTGCCGTCCTGGTCCACCTTGGTGTAGACGGGCGCGCCGTCGAGCGTGTAGGTCGCCGCCTCGAGCACGAACGAGGCGCCCATCTCGTTGCGGTGGAGGACGATCGCCTTCGCTCCGGCCGTCACGTCGCCGGCGATGACCATCTCCTGCAGCGTGAGGAGGCGCGCCTTCGTCCGGAAGACCTTCTCCTTCAGCTCGTTCACGCGCTCCTGCAGCGTGCGGACGCGCAGGTCCACCTGCTCCTCGGGGGCCTTGGCCTCGGCGGCGGGCGCGATCGCCTCGACCTCCACCGGAGCGGCCTCGGGCGCCGGGGAGCCGGCGTCGGGTGCCTGGGCACGCGCGGCCTTCTCCGGAGCGGTCGCGGCGACGGCGGTCGCGGCGCCGAGCGCGAGGCCGGGCGCGAGCGCGCAGAGCAGGACGGCCAGCGGGATGGACCGGGACACGCGGGTTCTCGCTTCGGGAAAAACAGCCCCGATTTCAACGACCAAGCCGTGCTTATACCACCCGCGCGGGCCCAGCGTAAGGAGCGGGCGCGAGTGCGGAGAGGCGATCCGGGACGCGGGGCGGCGACCCGGGCGTGGAAGGGAGCCGGTCGGCGCCGAGGCGGCGTCTAACTGCTCTTCTTCAGCTCGGTGAGGACGAGCTTCGCGATCGCCTTGAGCGTGTCGAACACGCCCACGCCGGTGGGCGCGACGGCGGAGTACTCGGGGACGCTGCGCGGGTTGAGGGAGCTGCGCAGCTCGTCCACGGTCACGGCGTTCGGGAGGTCGCGCTTGTTGTACTGGACCACGTAAGGGATGCGGTCGAGGTCGTAACCCTGCTCGGCGAGGTTGACCCTCAGGTTCTCGATCGACTCGAGGTTCGCCTCCATGCGCTCCATCTGCGAGTCGGCCACGAAGACGACCCCGTCGACACCCTTCAGGATGAGCTTGCGCGAGGCGTCGTAGAAGACCTGGCCCGGCACCGTGTAGAGGTGGAAGCGCGTCTTGAAGCCGCGGATCTCGCCCAGCGAGAGCGGCAGGAAGTCGAAGAAGAGCGTGCGCTCGGTCTCGGTCGCGAGGCTGATCATCTTGCCCTTCGCGTCCGGGTTCGTCTTGGCGTACACGTACTGCAGATTGGTCGTCTTCCCGCACAGGCCGGGGCCGTAGTAGACGATCTTGCAGTTGATCTCGCGCGAGCTGTAGTTGATGAAGCTCATGTCTACTCGCTGAACAGATTGTCGATGTCGTCGTCGGTGATCTCAGCGAACGGGCTCTGAGCGCCGGGCATGGCCTGCTTCTTCGCGAGCACGTCGAAGACGCGCCCCAGCTCCTCGCCCGCCTTCTTCACGCGCAGGCGCACCAGGCCGAGCGAGCTCTTCGCGTCGAAGATGACGACGAGCACGACACGGCCCGCGACGATGCTCATGTGCAGAGACTCGCGCTCGCCCTCGTGGAACTGGTTGGGGAACTCCTTCTCGCCGATGAGCTTGGCGAGGCCGCCCATGGCGGCGACGTTGCCGGCCGTGAGCGAGGCGAGCGAGGTCGTGTCGAGGTTCTGCGCCTGCCCGCTCGAGGCGATGAGCTGGCCGTTCTTGTCGACGAGGAAGACGACCTTCGCGTTCGCGTCGCGCGTGAGGCGGTCGCAGATCCCGGTGATGAGCCGGAATTCCTCCTCGTACATCACCAGCCCGGAGTTCATGCGCCCTCGCGCTCCCGAAAAGCGAGTCAGCTCAGCCGAATACCAGGGAACCGCCAGCGAGGCAATCGGACAGCTCGCGCGAAGAGCGGCGCGCGATCGCGCGCTACAGCTCGCGCCGGCCGGCGAGGG
>DASWDS010000349.1:0-24116 GCA_036395165.1 Anaeromyxobacteraceae bacterium
CAGGTCTACGGCCCCCTCAAGGAGCGGTTCGCACGCCCGCGGCCCTACGACGCGGACGTGCGCGTCGCGCCCGCCGTCGCGCGCGAGCCGAGCTTCGCGTTCCCGAGCGGCCACGCCGTCCGCGGGGTGCTGCACGCCCTCCTGCTGGCGGAGCTCGCGCCGGCGCGGCGCGAGGCGCTGCTCGAGCGCGGCCGGCAGATCGGGTTCGACCGCGTGCGCGGCGGCGTGCACTGGCCGAGCGACGTGGAGGCCGGGCAGCGCCTCGGCGGCGCGCTGGCGGCGGCGCGGCTCGCCGATCCCCGCTTCCGCGCGCGCCTGGAGGCCGCGCGGGAGAAGGAGTGGGCCGCGGAGCGACGGTGAGGAGAGCTCGGCTCCTCCCCCGCGGAGCGGGGGAGGGTCGGGAAAGGAGCGGCGCGTTACTCCGGCACTCCGCCCTGGCCGCCGCGGAGGCGGAGGAAGGCGGGGATGTCGTACTGGTCCTCGTCGCCCGGCCTGAACCCGTCGCCGGCGGCGGCACGCTCGCGGGTGCGCGCGGGCAGGGGCGGGGCCCGCGGCGGCTGCTGCGCGCTGCCTGGCACCGAGACCTTCACCGTCTCGCGGCGCGGCAGCTCGACCGCCGCCGCCGCGGAGGGCGGAGACGCGGCCGGCGCCGCGGCGGGGCTCACGCGCGGGTTGATGGCCATGGGCACCTGCACCTGAACCTTCTGCACGAGGCGGATGGGCACCTCCTTCTGCGCGAAGCCCGTGGCGATGACCGTGATCTTCACCTCGTCGCCCATCCGCTCGTCGACGACGGACCCGAAGATGATGTTCGCCTCCGGGTCGGCCGCGGTCTGAGCCATGCTGACGGCCTCGTTCACCTCGTGGAGCGTGAGCGACGGGCCGCCGGTGATGTTGACGAGCAGCCCCATCGCGCCGTCGAGGGAGACGTCCTCGAGGAGCGGCGAGCTGATGGCGGCCTGCATCGCCTCGACCGCGCGCCGCTCGCCCGCCGCGCGCCCGGTGCCCATGAGCGCCATGCCCTGCTCGCACATGATGGTGCGCACGTCCGCGAAGTCGACGTTCACGAGGCCGTGCACCGTGATGATGTCGCTGATGCCCTGCACGGCGTGGAGGAGCACCTCGTCCGCCCGCTTGAAGGCGTCGGCGAGCGAGACGTTCTCGCCGGCGACCGAGATGAGCCGCTGGTTCGGGATGACGATGAGCGTGTCCACGGCGGCCTTGAGCTCGGCGAGCCCCTGCTCCGCCTGCTTGCGCCGCTTGTTGCCCTCGAAGAGGAACGGCTTCGTGACGACGCCCACGGTGAGCGCGCCCGACTGCTTCGCGACGTCCGCGACGATGGGGGCGCCGCCGGTGCCGGTGCCGCCGCCCATGCCGGCCGTGACGAACACCATGTCGGAGCCGGCCAGGGCCTCTGCGATGGCGTCGCGCGCCTCGAGCGCCGCCTCGCGGCCGCGGTCGGGGTTCGCGCCGGCGCCGAGGCCGCGCGAGGCGGCCTTGCCGATCTGGATCTTCAGCTCGGCCTTGTTCGCCGCGAGCGCCTGCACGTCCGTGTTGGCCGCGATGAACTCGACGCCGTCGAGGCGCGCCGAGACCATGGTGTTGATGGCGTTGCCGCCGCCGCCGCCGACGCCGATCACCTTGATGCGCGCGCCCGGCTCGTTCCTGTCGGTGAGCTCGATCATGTCCTGGTCCTTTCCGTGCCTCTCGCGCGCGCTCAGAAGATCTCCCCGAGCCACTTCTGCATGCGGTTCCTGACCTTGCGGTAGACGTTCTCGTCGCGGATCTTGAAGTGCGGGCTCGCCTCGACCTGCTTCGCCCCGTACAGGACGAGGCCGACCGCCGTCGCGAACTGCGGCCCCTTCACCACGTCGAGCAGGCCGCCCAGGCCGCGCGGCACGCCGCGGCGCACGGGCATGCCCAGCACCTCCTCCGCCATCTCCGGCATGCCGGAGAGGAGCGTCGAGCCGCCGGTGATGACGACGCCGGACGCGAGCAGCTCCTCCATCCCGCACTTCTGGATCTCGTGCTGGACCAGCATGAAGATCTCCTCCACCCGCGGCTCGATGATCTCGGCCAGGATGTGGCGGGAGAGGACGCGCGGCTGCCCGCCGCCCACGCTCGGCACCTCGATGGTCTCGCCCTTGTCGACCATGGAGGCCATGGCGCAGCCGGACTGCTTCTTGATCCGCTCCGCCTCGTGCGTCGGCGTGCGCAGCCCCACCGCCACGTCGTTCGTGAGGTGGTTTCCGCCGAGCGCCAGCACCGCGGTGTGGACGATGGAGCCGTTCGAGAAGATGGCGATGTCGGTCGTGCCGCCGCCGACGTCGACCAGGCAGACGCCGAGCTCCTTCTCGTCCTCGGAGAGCACGGCCAGCGACGACGCGAGCGGCTGCAGGACGATGTCGGCCACGTTGAGGCCGGTGCGCTGGGCGCACTTGATGATGTTCTGCGCCGACGAGACGGCGCCCGTCACGATGAGCGCCTTCGCCTCGAGCCGAACGCCGCTCATCCCGACCGGCTCCTTGATGCCGTCCTGGTCGTCCACCACGAACTCCTGCGGCAGGACGTGGATGACCTCGCGGTCGAGCGGGATCGCGACCGCCTTCGCCTGGTCGATGACGCGGTCGACGTCGGTCTGGCGCACCTCCTTGTCCTTCACCGCGACGACGCCGTGCGAGCTGAACGCCTTGATGTGCCCGCCGGCGATCCCGGTGTAGACGGTGGAGATCTCGCAGCCGCCCATGTGCTCCGCCTCCTCGATCGCGCGCTTGATCGAGGCGACGGTGGCGTCGATGTTGACCACGACGCCCTTCCTCAGCCCCTTCGACGGATGGGATCCGATCCCGATGATGTCGATGCCCTCGTCGGTCATCTCGCCGACGATGGCGCAGATCTTGGTCGTCCCGATGTCGAGGCCGACCAGGATGTCGCCGCTCTTCGCCATGTCCACCACCTCCGGGCGAGTTGGCGCAGTCGCGCTTCGCCCACCATTCGAGACGGAGGAGCGCTGTTCAGCGCCCCCCCACCCGATCGCCGCCCACCACCGTCCCCGCCGACGCCAGCCGGACCGTCACCCACGACGGGTGGAGCCGGTTGTCGAGGTGGAGCACCTCCGCGCGGTTCCCCTCGGCGCGGAGCGCCGAGAGCACCTTCTCGAGCCGGGAGAGCTTCGCCGGCAGGTCGCCCGATCCGAGCCGGACCTGCGTGCCCTCCTCGCCCACGTAGATCGTCGTGCCGTCCCCCGGGTCGACGTGGATCTCCGACAGCCGCGCGGTCGCATCGCGCCCGTCCTCGCGCCAGGCGCGGGCGAGCGCGAGCGCGCCGGCGAGCAGCGGCTCCACGGCGGCGCGCCGCTGCACGTAGTCGGCGCGTCCGATCCCGGTCACGAGCGGCAGGTCGAGGCCATCGCCCGCCGCCGCTCGCTTGAACACGTTCGCCTCGTCGTCGACGAGGTAGAGCCCGCCCAGGTCGACGAGCGCCGCCGCGGTCCGCTCGCGGACCGTCACCGCGAGGGCCGGAGGCCAGGTGCGGCGAGCCTCGACGCGGCGCACCCACGGATGGCGCGCCAGCGCCCGCTCCACCGCGTCCAGGTCCGCGGAGAGCAGGTGATCGCCCGGCTTCACGGGCGAGAGCGCCAGGAGCTCGCCCGCGGTCGCGCGGGCGAGCCCGTCGAAGCGTACGGTGCGGATGCGGAGCGCCCGGGACGTCGCGAGGGCGCGCCAGCCCGGGACCGCGCCGGCGGCGACCGCGGCGAGGAGCGCCAGCGAGAGCAAGGCGCGGCCCGTCCGGCGCGCGCCCCCTGACCGCGGCCCCGCCTCCCCACCCCTGTCCACCCGCCTGCGGTTACGGCCGCGCGCCACACGCCACTCCACGCCCAACGCCCCCGGCCGCCGCTTCCGGCCGCTATCGCCCGGCTTGCAGCATGCCCGATCGATCGCGCTTTGCAAGTTTCTCTGCCACCCGCGGGGAACGCCGCGCACATGGACCCACTCACATGATCAGATCAATGTTTTTGTTGGGGCGCTTGCGGTATCGTGCGACGCTGGGTCGAAACAGGATCGACGGATCCAGCGGGAGCTCGAACATGGTGGGAAGGAAGCACCTCGTGGTGGCGCTGGCCCTGAGCTGCGCCGTCGCCTCGACGGCCGCGCTCGCGGCGGGCGGCAGCCGGCACGCGCCCATCAGCGCGACGGACGCCGTCTCCACCCACGGCCCCTTCGAGATGGGGGCATGCGAGGCCTGCCACGACGAGAAGGACCAGTCGCGCGTTCCCGGCCGCGTCCTCAAGGTGACGAACGAACTGTGCTTCGACTGTCACGACGAGTTCAAGAAGCCGGTCAAGCACCATCCGACCACGAAGGGCGCGTGCCTCGGCTGTCACTCGCCGCACAACTCGACGAAGAGGAAGCTCCTGCTGTAGTGCGACGATGCGCCACGCCCCCGGGGACGGGACCGGCGCGTTGACTTAGGGCAAGGAAACCCAGATAGGTATCATCCTTAGATCCCCTGCAGCGCAGCCGACTTTAAGCGGGACAGCCTTAGCGGGGCGCCCCTTCGGAGTGGAAAGCATGGTCTCGCGGAACAGCCTCACGTTCGTCACTCTCCTGGCGCTCCTGGGACCCACTCTGGCGACGGCCGCGCCCGCCACGGCGGCGCCCGCTCAGTACAAATACCCGACGCGTCACAAGGTGGACAACAAGCCGCTCGCCGCGGGCGAGAAGGCGGCCGTCGTCCACGCGCCGTACGGCGCCGGCGACTGCTCTTTCTGCCACCGGTCGAACGATCCCAAGAACCCGGGTCCAGTCCTGAAGGCCGGCAACGCCGGCTGCTACGACTGTCACCAGGAGTTCGAGGAGATCATGGCGCGCAAGTACAAGCACCCTCCGGCGGTCGAGGCGTGCACGAACTGCCACAACCCCCACGACTCGAAGGAGAAGAAGCTCCTGCACACCGAGCTCGCCTCGCAGTGCATGGACTGCCACAAGAACATCCGCGCCATCGCCGAGAACTCGAAGGTGAAGCACGGCGCGCTCACCAGCGGGCAGAAGTGCGCGAACTGCCACAACCCGCACGGCACGAACATCGAGAAGCTGCTCATCAACCTGCCGTTCGATCAGTGCGTGAACTGCCACTCGGTCGACGACATGAAGGACTGGAACGGCGTCGTCCTCACGAACTTCAAGAAGTGGCTCGAGGAGAACAAGGTCTGGCACGCGCCGGTCGAGGCGAAGGACTGCTCCGCCTGCCACCGCACGCACGGCTCGGACAACTTCCGCCTCCTCGTCGCCGAGTACCCCGCCAAGTTCTACGCGCCGTACGACCTCAAGAACTACGCGCTCTGCTATGGCTGCCACAACGACAAGGTCGTGAGCGAGCCCGAGACGACCACGCTCACGAACTTCCGCGACGGCTCTCGCAACCTCCACTTCGTCCACGTCAACAAGGCGGACCGCGGCCGCACCTGCCGCGCCTGCCACGAGGTCCACGCGTCGAAGCAGGACCACCACGTCCGCGACGGCGTGCCGTACGGCCCGCGGGGCTGGCTCCTCAAGATCAACTTCACGAAGACGCCGACCGGCGGGTCGTGCGCGAAGACCTGCCACGAGACGAAGACGTACGTGAACAAGACGCTCTCCACCGCCACCAAGAATCGCAAGTAGGGAGCGCGCCCATGACCACCCGCCGCCGCGTCGCCCTTTGGGCGTTGGGCATCCTGCTGTCCGGGGCGATCTGGCCCCTCGCCGGGTTTGCCTTCGCGAACGTCGCCGTCGGCGACGCCATGCAGAACGTCGAGCTCGCCACCCTCGACGGAGGGCGCCACGCGCTCTTCTCGAACAAGGCGCTCGCGAACGTCTTCATCTTCTTCCGCCCGCAGCAGGACCACTCGCTCGAGACGCTCAAGGCGATGGCCAAGTGCGAGAAGGAGTTCGCGACGAAGCCGGTGCACTGGGTGGCGGTCGTCTCCTCGTCCTGGGATCCCACTGAGGTGAAGGCGATGGTCGCCGAGGCCGGGATCGACATGCCGGTGCTCATCGACAAGGACGACGAGCTGTACGGCCGGATCGGCGTGCGGCTCCACCCCGCGATCGGCGTGGCGAACGAGAAGTTCCAGCTCATCGCGTACGAGCCGTTCCACAAGATCAACTACTGCGATCGCATCCGCGGGAAGATCCGCTACGCGCTGCACGAGATCGACCTGGCCGAGGTCGAGCGGACCGAGCACCCGCCCAAGGCGCTCTTCCCCAACGAGATCAAGGGCGCGGTCGAGCACCGCCACGTCCGCATGGGCGAGGAGTACATCAAGACGAAGCAGTACGAGCGCGCCATCGAGGAGGCGCGGAACGTCCTCGTGAAGAACCCGGCCTACGCGCCCGCCCACATGCTGATCGGCGACGCGCTCGCGGCGCAGGGCAAGTGCGCCGACGCCGCCGCGTCCTACACCGAGGCGCAGAAGCTCGATCCGAAGCTCGTCACGAAGCGCGGGGCCTGCGTGAGGAAGTGAGTCGCGGGGAGGGGGAACGCTTGATCCGACTCGTCCCGACTTCACGGCCGCGCGCGGTCCACCAGGAGGTCCCCTTGCCGTCGCTCATGCGCCTGCTCACCATCGTCCTCGCGCTCTCGTCCGTCGCGGCCGCGCCGCCCGCGCGCGCGCGGGTCGCCGCCGGCGAGACGCTGGAGAACGTGGAGCTCCCCAGCGTCGGCGGAGGCAAGGAGCCGCTCGTCTCGAAGGCTGCGGTGGTGAACATCGTGCTGTTCTGGCGGCCGAACCACGAGCGCTCGGGAGACACGCTGAAGCAGATGGCCGAATGCGAGAAGGTCTTCGCGGGCAAGCCCATCCACATGGTGGCGGTCGTCTCCGGCAGTTACGCGCAGGACGACGTCAAGATCTCCGTCATCGACGCCGGGCTGCACGTCCCGGTGCTGCTCGACGAGGGCGACCAGCTCTACGGCAAGCTCGAGATCCGGCAGCACCCGCTCGTCGTCGTGACCGACGCCGCGGGCAAGATCGAGGTCGCCCAGCCCTACGTGAAGCTGCGCTACTGCGACATCGTGCGCGCCCACGTCCGGTATCTGCTGAGGGAGATCGACGCCGCGCAGCTCCAGGCGGTGCTGAACCCGCCGCGCTCGTCCTTCCCGAACGACGACAAGAACAACATCGTCAAGCGCTACGTGAAGATGGGCCGGAAGGAGATCTCCGCCGGCCACTGCGACAAGGCGCTCCACTCCTTCCAGCAGGCGCTCGAGATCGCGCCCACCGACAAGGACGCGCTGGACGGCGTCGCCGCCTGCGACCCGTCCAAGACCAGCATCAGCAAGAAGTAGTCACGCGTTCAGCGCCGCGCCCTCCAGCAACCGCTCGCACAGCTCCGGGAACGGGATGCCGTTCCCGGCCGCGATCTTGGGGACGAGCGAGGTGGCCGTCATGCCGGGGAGCGTGTTCATCTCGAGGATGAACGGCGTCCCGTCGGCCACGACGATGAAGTCCGCGCGCGTCATGCCCGAGCAGCCGAGGATGGCGTACGCGTGCGCCCCCGCGTCGCAGACGCGGCGGTAGTGCTCGGGCGGGAGCCGCGCCGGGTAGAAGTACTCCGTGGAGCCCGCCGTGTACTTCGCGGTGTAGTCGTAGAACTCGCGCGACGGGACGATCTCGATGGCGCCGAGCGCCTTCCCGTCGAGCAGCGCGACGTTCACCTCCATGCCCTTCACGTAGCGCTCGACGATGACGTCGCCCTTGAAGCTCGCCGCGTCGCGGCACGCCGCGCCGAGGGCGCCCGCCTCGCGCACGATGTGGACGCCCACCGACGAGCCCTCGGCGGCGGGCTTCACCACCGCGGGCAGGCCGAAGGGGAGGTCGGCGACCGTGATGCGATCGGCGTGCTGGTGCGGGAACACGCGGTACTCGACGACCTTGAGCCCGTGCTCGCGGAAGAGCAGCTTCGAGAAGACCTTGTCCATCCCGAGCGCCGAGGCGAGCACGCCGGAGCCGGTGTAGGGGATGCCCATCGACTCGAGCAGCCCCTGGATCGAGCCGTCCTCGCCCCAGCGCCCGTGCAGCGCCACGAACGCGACCTCGGCCCGCGCCTCACGGAGCCGCGCCGCGACCTCGAGGTCGACGTCCACGAGCGTCACCTCGTACCCGCGCTCCCGGAGCGCCTCGGCGCACGCCTTCCCGGTGCGGAGCGAGACGTCGCGCTCCACGGATCGCCCGCCGTACAGGACCGCCACCCTCTTGCCCGACCAGGTTCCCATGCGAGAAAGCCCCCTGTCGCGTTGAACGAAAGCTACTCCTGTCAGACGACGCGCTCGTCGGCAAGGAACTCGCCAGCGAGCCGGACCTCGGGCTCGAGCGCGATCCCGAACCGCTCCGCCACCCGCGAGCGCGCGAGGTTCACGAGCGCGAGGACGTCGCGCGCGGTCGCGCCGCCCAGGTTCACGATGAAGTTGGCGTGGACGGGGGACCAGGTGGCGCCTCCGGCGCGGTAGCCCTTCAGCCCGACCGCCTCGATGAGCCGGCCCGCGTACTCGCCCGCCGGGTTGCGGAACGTCGACCCGAACGTGGGTTGCGTGAGCGGCTGCGTGGCGCGCCGGTGGTCGACGTCCGCCTTCATCGCGGCGGCGCTCGCCGCGACGTCGCCCTCGCGCAGCTCGACCTCGACGCGCGTCACCACCGCGCCCGGCGGGAGCCGCGCGGTGCGATATCCGAACCCGAGCTCGCTCGCGTCCACCCAGCCCGTGCCGTCGGGCGTGGCGAGCTCGACCCGGCGCACGACGTCGCTCATCTCGCCGGTCCGGGTGCCGGCGTTCATGGCGACGGTCCCGCCCAGCGTGCCGGGGATGCCGGCCACGAACTCGCACCCGACGAGCCCCAGCTTCTGCGCCCGCGCGACGAGCCGGCTCGTGGGGGCGCCCGCGGAGAGGACGAGCCGCGCGCCGGCGCTCCGCTCCTCGCCGAACGGCTGCGGGAGCTTCACGACGACGCCGCGCACGCCGCGGTCCGCGACGAGGAGGTTCGCGCCGCCGCCGAGGACGAAGAGCGGCACGTCGAGCTCGCGGCAGGTGCGGAGGAGCGCGCCGAGGTCGTCCGGGCCGGCGGGGCGCACCAGGAGGTCCGCCGCGCCGCCGACGCGGATGGCGGTGCGGGGAGCGAGCGGGGCGTCGCGCTGGCGCTCGCCCCGGACGCGGGCCTCGATCTCGTCGGCCCACGAAACGCGCCGCGCGCTCATCACGTTCCGAGCATCCGGAGCAGCTCCGGCCCGACCGCCGTGATGTCGCCGGCGCCGAGGGTGATGACGAGGTCGCCGGGGCGGATGCGCTCGCGGGCGGCCGCCGCGAGGCGCGGCCGCTCGGGCACGAAGGTGACGTCGCGGTGGCCGTGCGCCCGGATCTCGTCGGCCAGCCTCTCGCCCGAGACGCCCGGGATGGCGTCCTCGCCGGCGGCGTAGATCTCCGACAGGACGAGCACGTCGGCGTCGTTGAAGGCGCTCGTGAACTCGGGGAGGAGATCGCGCGTGCGGGAGTAGCGGTGCGGCTGGAAGACGCAGACCACGCGCCGGCCGAACGCCTCGCGCGCGCCGCGCAGGACGGCCCGCACCTCGGCCGGGTGATGGCCGTAGTCGTCGACGACCGTCACGCCCCCCGCCTCGCCGCGCACCGTGAACCGCCGCTGCACCCCGTTGAAGGTGGCGAGGGCGCCGCGCGTGACGTCGGTCGGGATGCCCATCTCGTCGCCGAGGGCGACCACCGCGAGCGCGTTCTGCGCGTTGTGCCGCCCGACCATCCCCACCTCGAAGCGGCCCAGCGGCTCGTCGCGGCGGAACGCGTCGAAGGCCACCCGGTGCGCCCTGACCTCCACGCGCGCCAGGCGGTAGTCGGCCTGCGGGCCTTCACCGTACGTGACGAAGCGCTTCTCCAGCTCGGGGATGAGCGACTGGACGGTCGGGTGGTCGATGCACAGGATGGCGAGCCCGTAGAACGGGACGCGGTTCACGAAGTCGAGGAAGCCCTGCCGCAGCGCGGCCGCCGTCTTCCAGTGGTCGAGGTGCTCCGGGTCGACGTTCGTCACGACCGCGATGGTGGGTGGGATGCGCAGGAACGAGCCGTCCGACTCGTCCGCCTCGACCACCATGTACTCGCCCTTGCCGAGCTTCGCGTTCGAGCCGAACGCGTTCACCTTGCCGCCCACGACGGCGGTGGGATCGAGCCCGGCGTGGGCGAGGAGGTGGGCGGCCATCGAGGTGGTGGTCGTCTTCCCGTGCGAGCCGGCGATGGCGATCCCGTACTTCAGGCGCATGAGCTCGGCCAGCATCTCGGCGCGCGCGATGACCGGGATCTTGCGGGCGCGCGCCTCCATGACCTCGGGGTTGTCCCTCCGCACGGCCGACGAGACGACCACCACGTCCACCTCGGTGACGTGCGCGGCGGCATGTCCTCGCTTTACGACGCCGCCGAGGGTCGCGAGCCGGCGCGTCGTGTCGGACTCCTTGAGGTCCGAGCCCGAGACGCGGTAGCCGAGGTTGAGCAGCACCTCCGCGATGCCGCTCATGCCGATGCCGCCGATGCCGACGAAGTGGATCTTGGCGGGCCTGGAACGGAAGAGGGTCATGGAGGGTCCGGGGCGGCCGGCGGCTACGGGGCGCGCGGCGTGGCGTCGGCCACGTCCTCGGCGTCGCCGGCGGTCGCGGCGGGGGGGGCGGGGGGAGCGGGGCGCACCGGGCGGAAGTCGGCGCCGCGATCGCGCCCCTTCTGCGAGCCGAAGCGGCGGCGCACCAGGTCGGTGCACACGTCGGCGATCTCGCGTGAGGCCTGCGGCCTGCCGAGCCGGCCGGCGGCGCGCGACATCTGCTCGCGGCGCTCCGGGTGCGTGAGGATGGCGCGGATCTCGGCCGCGAGGAGCTCGCCGGTGAGGTCCTTCTCCTCGATCATGACGGCGGCGCCGGCGTCCACCAGGCTCTTCGCGTTCATGAACTGGTGGTTGTCGGCGGCGGCGGGGAAGGGGACCAGGATCGACGCCTTCTTGCAGGTGGTGAGCTCGGCGAGCGTGGTCGCGCCGGCGCGGCAGAGCACGAGGTCGGAGCGGGCGTACGCGCCGCTCATGTCGTCGATGAACTCGCGCACGTCGGGGGCGAAGCCGACCGCGCGGTATCCCTTCTCGACCGCCTCGCGGTCGCGGGCGCCGGTCTGGTGCACCACCTCGATCCGCTCGCGCAGGTCCGCGAGGTGCGGCAGCGCCTCGATGACGCGCATGTTGAGCGCGTGCGCGCCCTGCGAGCCGCCGAAGACGAGCAGGCGCAGCTTGTCGTGCGCCTGGGACGGCCGCATGTAGTTGTCCATGAGCTCGCGGCGGATGGGGTTCCCGAGCTGGTAGACCTTGCCCTTGCGGAAGTAGCGGCCGGCCTCGGGGAAGGCGGTGAACGCCGCCTCGACGAGGCGCCCCAGGAGGCGGTTCGTGAAGCCAGCCAGCGCGTTCTGCTCCTGGACCGCCGTGGGGATGCGCAGCACCCAGGCGGCGAGGACGACCGGCCCGGACGCGTAGCCGCCCACGCCCACCACGATGTCGGGCTGCCACTTCCTGAGGACGCGCCAGCACTGGACGAAGGCGCGCGGCAGGAGGAGCGCGTTCGCGAGGAGCTTGAGCGGCCCCTTCCCCTTGAGCCCCTTCACCTGGATGAGCTCGATGGGGAACCCGGCCGCGGGCACCACCTTCGCCTCGAGGCCGCGGGCGGTGCCCACGAAGACGACGTCGTTGTCGGGGTGGCGCGTCACCACCTCCTCGGCGAGCGCGATGCCGGGGAAGACGTGGCCGCCCGTGCCGCCGCCCGCGATCATCATCCTCACGGCGCCGCCCCCGCGGTGGCGCCGACGCGCACCGCCTGGCTCGGCCGGCGCAGGAAGCCGCCGCGGCCGGTCGAGACGCTGAGGAGGAGCCCGCTCCCGGCGAGGAGCGTCATGAGCGAGCTGCCGCCGTACGACACGAAGGGCAGGGTGAGCCCCTTCGTCGGCAGGAGGACCGTGACGACGCCCAGGTTCACGAGCGCCTGCACGCCGACGAGCGTCGTGAGGCCGAGCGCGAGGTAGCAGCCGAAAGCGTCGGGCGCGTTGTAGGCCGCGCGCAGGCCGCGCCAGACGAAGAGCGCGTAGAGCGAGAGGAGGAGCCCGAGCCCGACGAGCCCGGCCTCCTCGGCGATGACGGCGGCGATGAAGTCCGTATGCGCCTCGGGGAGATAGAAGAGCTTCGAGCGTCCCTCGCCGAGCCCCTGCCCGAACCAGCCGCCGTTCCCGATTCCGACCATCGACTCCCACATCTGATACCCCGCGCCCCTGCGGTGCGCGAAGGGATCGAGCCAGGCGAGGACGCGCTCCAGGCGGTACGGCGTGCCCGCGATGGCCTTCCACGCCAGCGGGAGCGAGGCGAAGAACGCGCCCAGAAGATAGCTCACCTTGGCGCCCGCCGCGAAGAGCATGACGAAGAGGACGAGGCCCATCACGACGCAGGTGCCGAGGTCCTTCTCGGCGAGGCACAGCGCCATGAGCGCGCCCGCCACGCACAGGTGAGGGAGGAACCCGATCGAGAACATCCGGACCTTGTCGCGCTTCTTGGCGAGCGAGTGCGCCAGGTACAGCACGAGCGCCAGCTTGGCGGCCTCGGCCGGCTGGAAGGAGACGGGGCCGAGGCTGATCCAGCGGCGCGCGCCGCCCGCCGTGCGGCCGATGAAGGGCACGAGCACGGCCACCAGCGCGAGCGCGACGCCCCCGAGGAACGGGTAGGCGAGCGCCTCGGCGCGCCGGTAGCCCGCCCTGAGCGCCAGGACCAGGAGGCCGAGGCCGACCACCACGGCGACGAGCTGGCGCCACAAGAAATGGAAGCTGTCGTGGTAGCGCGCCGCCGCGGTGACCGCGCTGGCCGAGTACACCATCACCGCGCCGACGGCGGTGAGGAGGAGCACGACGGCGAGGAGGAGCCGGTCCGCGGCGAGCGCCGAGGGCGGGCGGGCGGACGCCTCGGCGGTGGCGCGCATCACGCGAGCTCCCCGACGAGACGCCGGAACGTCTCGCCGCGGTCCTCGTAGCTCCTGAACTGGTCGTAGCTCGCGCAGGCGGGCGAGAGGAGCACCACGTCGCCGTCCGCCGCGAGCTCGGCGGCGCGCTGCACCGCGGCGGCGAGGGTGCCCGTGCGCTCGGTCGGGCCGAGATCGCCGAGCTCCTTCTCGATGGCGGGCGCGTCCTCGCCGATGGTGAGGAGCGCCTTCACGCGGCGGTCGAACAGCGGGCGGAGCGGCGAGTACGGCGCGCGCTTCCCGCGGCCGCCGAGGATGAGCACGACGTGCGGGCGCGCCGCCGGGAAGGCCGCCAGCCCGACCTGCGTCGAGTCGACGTTGGTCGCCTTCGAGTCGTTCACCCACTCGACGCCGCGCCGCTCGCGCACGAGCTCGAGGCGGTGCGGCAGGCCGGGGAAGGCGTCGAGCCCCGCCTGGACCTGCGTGCCCGCCACGCCGAGCAGGCGGGCGCAGAGCGCGGCCGCCATCGCGTTCTCGACGTTGTGACGGCCGCGCAGCGCGCGGGAGCGGACGAGGTAGCGCTCCGGGGCGCCCTGGCCGGGCGCGACGAAGATCTCGCCGCCGGCGGCGCGCGCCGCCCGGGGCGCCGGGGCCCCGTCGCCGAAGGTGAGGAGCTCCGCCCGCGAGGCGCCGGCGAGGGCGACGGTGCGCGGATCGCGCGCGTTCGCCACCGCGAAGTCGCCCGCCTCCTGGTTCATGAAGAGCCGGGCCTTGGCGAGCGCGTACTCCCCGACGTCGCGGTAGCGGTCGAGGTGGTCGGGGGTGACGTTGAGGAGCGCCGCGACCTTGGGGCGGAGCCGCTCGATCCCCTCGAGCTGGAACGACGAGAGCTCCACGACGACCGCGTCCACCACGCGTCCCGAGAGCACGAGCTCGCTGAGCGGGGTGCCCAGGTTCCCGCCGGTGAACACGCGCCGGTCGCGGCCGAGGAGCGCGCCCGCGAGCGCGGTCGTCGTGCTCTTCCCGTTCGTGCCCGTGATGCCGACGAGGGGTGCGGGCGGCAGCAGGCGGGCTGCGAGCTCGACCTCGGCCAGCACCGGCACGCCCTGGCGGCGGGCGCCCTGTATCTCGGGGAGCGCGAGCGGGACGCCCGGCGAGACCACGATGAGGTCGGCGCGCGTGAAGTCGGCGGCGTCGTGGCCGCCCAGCGCGAGCTCGACCTCGCCCTCGAGCTCCTTCACGGCGGGCGCGAGCTCGGTCGCGGCGCGCCGGTCGGTGACGGTCACCTGGGCCCCGCGCGCGCGGGCGACGCGGGCCGCGGCGACGCCGCTCCGCGCGAGCCCCACGACGAGCACGCGCTGTCCTGCGAGGCGAAGCGGGTCGGGCATCGCTACCTCAGCTTGAGCGAGGCCAGCGCGACGAGCGCCAGCATGATGGACATGATCCAGAAGCGCACGATGATCTTCGGCTCCGCCCAGCCCTTCAGCTCGAAGTGGTGGTGGATGGGGGCCATCTTGAACACGCGCCGGCCGGTGGTGCGGTAGCTCGTCACCTGCACGATGACCGAGATCGTCTCGGCGAGGAAGACGCCGTGCAGGATCGCGCTCGAGACCTCGTTCTTGGTCAGGACCGCGAGCGTGCCGAGCGCGCCGCCGAGCGCGAGCGAGCCGATGTCCCCCATGAAGACCGAGGCAGGGTAGGTGTTGTACCAGAGGAAGGCGATCCCCGCGCCGATGAGCGCCGCGCAGAAGACCCCCAGCTCCGCGGCGCCCGGGATGACCGGGATGCGCAGGTAGGCGGCGATGGAGAAGCCGCCGATGGTCGTGCCCGCCACGTAGGCGAGGATGAGGAAGGTCGAGGCCGAGACGATGGTCGGGCCGATGGCGAGCCCGTCGAGCCCGTCGGTCAGGTTCACCGCATGGCTCGTGCCCAGGATGACCAGGATCATGAAGGGCAGGTAGAGCCAGCCGAGCGAGGGGAGGAAGTAGCGCGTCGGCACGAAGGGCAGCGAGAGGTGGAGGTCCTGGTAGCTCCCGACGCGGAGCCACGGGAAGCCGGGCTCGAGGTGGAACTGGAGATCGGAGAGCAGCAGGTAGTAGACGGCGAGGAGCACCACCGTCTGCCAGACGAGCTTCTTCTTCCCGGGGAGGCCCTTCGAGTTCCGCTTCGAGATCTTGAGGTAGTCGTCCCAGAAGCCGATCGCGCCGAAGGCGAGCGTCGTGAGGAGCACCGCCCACACGTAGCGGTTGGTGAGGTTCGCGAAGAGGAGCGTCGCCACCGTCAGCGAGAAGAGGATGAGCGCGCCGCCCATCGACGGCGTGCCGGTCTTCTTCTTGTGCGAGTCGGGGGTGTCCTCGCGCACGTTGGAGGAGCCGTACTGGATGACGCGCATCCGCTCGATGAAGACCGGGCCGAGCAGGAGCCCGAGCACGAGCGCGGTGAACCCCGCCGCGATGATGCGGAACGAGGGGTAGCGCAGGACGTTGAAGAGGCCGAAGCGGCCGGCCAGCGGGAAGAGCAGGTGGTAGAGCATCTAGGGGAGGGCTCCGGGGGAGTCCGAGAGGGCGTCGACGAGCCGCTCCAGCTTCATGCCGCGGCTGCCCTTCACGAGGAGGACGTCGCCGGGCGCGAGGCGCGCCTTCACGTGCGCGACGAGCGCCGGCATGTCCTCGGTGTGGAACACGTCGGCGAGGCCCGCCTTGCGCGCGCCCTCGGCGGTGTCGCGCGAGCGCGGGCCGAAGGCGGCGAGGAGCCCCGCCACGCGCCCCGCCTCCTCGCCCAGCCTCGCGTGCGCCTCGGCCTCGCCGGGCCCGAGCTCCAGCATGTCGCCCAGCACCGCGAAGGCGCGCTGGCCGCCCCGGGTGAGGTCGCGCAGCGTCGTGAGCGCCGCCGCCATCGAGAGCGGGTTCGCGTTGTAGCAGTCGTCGACGAGCGTGACGCCGGAGGGGAGGCGCTCGACGCGCAGCCGCCGCCCGACCGGCCTGACCGTCCGCAGCCCCTCCACGATCTCCCGGTCGCCGTAGCCGAGCGCGACCGTCGCGGCGGCCGCCGCGGCGGCGTTGCCCGCGTTGTGGAGCCCCGCCAGCGGGAGCTCGACCTCGACCTCGCGCTGCCCGACGCCGAGCGTGAAGCGCAGCCCCTCGGGCCCGTGCGCCAGGACGTCGAGGACGACCACGTCGCCGCGGCGCCCGCGGCCGACGGCGAAGGTGATCATCGCGCGGCCCGACGCCTGGGCGCGCTTCAGCATGCGGGCGTCGTCGGCGTTCACGACGCAGATCCCGTTCGCCGGCAGCCCGAAGTAGAGCTCCGCCTTGGCGTCCGCGACGCCCTCGACGCTCCCCATCGCCTCGAGGTGCGCCGGGCCGGCCAGCGTCACCACCCCGAGCTGCGGCTCGGCGATGGCGGTGAGGCGCGCGATCTCGCCCGGGTTGCTCATGCCCATCTCGACCACGGCCCGCTCGTGCTCCGGGCCGAGCCCGAGCAGCGTGAGCGGGACGCCCACCTCGTTGTTGAGGTTGCCCTCCGTCTTGAGCGCGGGGCCGCGGGTGCGCAGGATGGCGCCGATCATCTCGCGCGTCGTCGTCTTGCCGTTCGACCCGGTGACGCCCACCACCGGGATGGCGAAGCGGCGCCGGTGGAACCGCGCCAGCGCGCCGAGCGCCGCGAGCGTGTCGCGCACCGCCAGGAGCGGGAACGCCCGCCCGCCCTGCATCAGGCTCGGCGTGAGCGGCCCGTTCCTGGCGAGCCAGCCCTGGTTCACGACGGCGCAGGCGGCGCCCTGGTCGCGCGCCTCCGCGAGGAAGGCGTGGCCGTCGAAGCGCTCGCCGACGAGCGCGACGAAGGCGCTCCCGGCGGCGATCTTGCGGGTGTCGGTGGAGACGCCCTGGAGCTCCTCGGGCGGCGTGCCGTGCCAGCCGCCGCCGGCGGCGGAGGCGAGCTCGAAGCGGGTGAAGCGGGGTAGGGTCATGGCGGTGGCATGCCGAGCGCTCGGCGCGTCTCCTCGCGGTCGTCGAAGGGGCGCCGCTCGGCGCCCACGATCTGGTAGTCCTCGTGGCCCTTGCCGGCGACGAGCACGGCGTCGCCGCTGCGCGCCGCGGCGAGCGCGATCGAGATCGCCTCGCGGCGGTCGGGCACGACGAGGTAGCCGCGCTCGCCGGCGCGCGCGCGGCGCTCGTCGAGGCGCGCGGCGCCCGCGCCCTCCAGCCCCGGCACGATGGCGGCGATGATGGCGGCCGGATCCTCCGTGCGCGGGTTGTCGCTCGTCACCACGGCGAGGTCGGCGCCGCGCGCCGCGGCCGCGCCCATGAGCGGGCGCTTGCCCGGATCGCGATCGCCGCCGCAGCCGAAGACGACCACGAGCCGCCGCGGGGCGAGGGCGCGCAGCGCCGCGAGGGCGCGCGTGAGGGCGTCGTCGGTGTGCGCGTAGTCGACGAAGGCGGTGATCCCGCGCGCCTCGATCCGCTCGAGCCGCCCCGGCGCGCCCGGGCAGCCCGCGAGCCCGCGCTCCACCGCGGTGCGCGGGAGCCCGGCCGCGAGCGCGAGACCGGCGGCGCAGAGGAGGTTCTCGAGGTTGTGCGCGCCGACGAGCGGCGACCGGAGCGCGACGGCGCCGGCCGGGGTCGCGAGCGTCGCCTCGATGCCGGCGAGCCCCGTCCGCACGCCGCTCGCCGAGAGCTCGCGGCCACCCGCGGCGCCGAAGCGCCAGGGCGCGCCGCCGCTCCGCTCGAGCTCCTCGGCGAGCCGCGCGCCGAAGGGATCGTCGGCGTTCACGACGGCGACGCCGGCCGGCCGGAGGTGCTCCGCGAAGAGCCGGCGCTTGGCGAGGAAGTAGGCCTCGAGGTCGCCGTGGTAGTCGAGGTGGTCGCGGGTGAGGTTCGTGAAGCCCGCCGCGTCGAAGGGGAGCCCGGCGGCGCGCTCCTGCGCGAGCGCGTGCGACGAGATCTCCAGGATCCCGAGGCGCGCCCCGGCGTCGCGCGCGGTGGCGAGGGTGGCCTGGAGCTCCGTCGACTCGGGCGTCGTGTGCCGCGCCGCGCGCGACCCCCCCGGCCAGCGCGCGGAGACGGTCCCGAGGACGGCGCAGGGCAGGGTGGCCGCCGCGGCGCACGCCTCGACGAGGTAGGTGACGGTGGTCTTGCCGTTCGTGCCCGTCACGCCGACGAGCTTCATCGCCTCGCCGGGGCGGCCGAAGAAGTTCGAGGCGGCGATGGCCATGGCGCGCCGCGCGGACGGCGCGAGGAGGAGCAGGGCCGGCGCGCAGTCCACCGCGCGCTCGGCGACGACGGCCACCGCGCCGCGGCGCGCCGCCTCGGCCGCGAAGGCGTGACCGTCGGCCTTCGTGCCGGGGAGCGCGCAGAAGAGCGCGCCGGGCACGACCTCGCGCGAGTCGCCCGTCACGAGCGCGATCTCGGGATCGCTCCCGGGCGCCCCCTGCGCTCCCGTGCCCAGCATCACCTTCGACAGGCGCATCTCGACCCTTCTTGGCGCCTTTCCCATGCAAGTCGCCGTCCCGGCCGAATCCTCCGTCGGTCCGGGACATTCCAGAACCCCGTGTCGGGGTTGCCACGGCGGCTCCGTATCCTACGGCGACGCGCGCGGGGGCGCGAGGACGAGGTGCACGCTGGCTCCGCGCTCGACCACCTGCCCGGGCCGGGGCGACTGCGAGGCCACCCGGCCCGAGCCCCTGATGTCGCCCGTGAGCTCCACCGCCTCGAGCGCTCGCAGCGCCGAACGGGCGGGCAGCCCGGCCAGCGCCGGAACCGCCACCCCGCCTGCCTCCTCGGCGCGCGCCGCCGCCTCCTCGATGGACGGCGGCGCGATCGGGTCGTCCGGGGGCGCAGCGGGCGCGGATGCGTCGGCGAGGGCCGGCTCGGCGCCGCCCGAGCGCGGCACGCCGAGGAGCTTCAGGGCGCGGTCCACCACCTCGCGGAACACGGGCGCCGCGACCTCGCCGCCGTACACCTCGCCCTTCGGCTCGTCGATGAAGACCCCGATGACGACGCGCGGCGCCTCGGCGGGCGCGAAGCCGACGAACGAGCTGAAGCGCCGGTCCACCGAGTAGCGCCGCGTGACGGCGTCGGCCTTCTGCGCCGTGCCGGTCTTGCCCGCGACGCGCCAGCCGTCGAGGCGCGCGCGCTTGCCGGTGCCGTCGGGATCCGCCACGACGAGCTCGAGCCAGCGCGTGAGGAGGGCGGCGCTCTCGCGCGTCACGGCGCGGCGCACCGGCGTCGGGTCGCCCTGCGCGATCACGGCGCCGGTGGCCGGGTCCACGACGCGCCGGACGAGGATGGGCCTCATGAGCATGCCGCCGTTCGCGATGGCACCGGTCGCGGTGGTGATCTGGAGCGGCGTGGCGGCCACGCCTTGGCCGAAGCTCATCGTCGCGAGCGCGACCTCTGCCTTCGGGAAGGGGACCGCGCCGCGCGGCTCGCCCGCGATCTCCGTGCCGCTCCGCTCGCCGAAGCCGAACGCGAGGAGCGTCTTCTGCAGCCGCTCGCGCCCGAGGCGGGCCCCGATCTTCGCCGCGCCGATGTTGGAGCTGGTCGCGACGACGCGCGACGGGCCGACCCAGCCGAGCGCCTTGTGGTCGTGGATCACGTGGGCGCCGACGCGGTACGCGCCCTTCTCGCAGTCGATGGCGTCGGTCGCCCGGAGCACGCCCGCGTCGAGCGCGCCCGCGATGGTGAAGATCTTGAACGTCGAGCCGGGCTCGAACGTGTCCAGCACCGCGCGGTTGCGGAGGGCGGGACCCTGCCGCGGCAGGTTTGGGTTGAAGGTGGGCGCATTCGCGAGCGCCAGCACCTCGCCCGTGCGCGGGTCCATCGCCACGAGCATGCCCGACGCGGCGCGCGCCTGCGCCACCGCGCGGGAGAGCGCCTGCTCCGCCGCGAGCTGGAGGCCGACGTCGATGGTGAGCTCGACGCGCGCGCCGGCGAGCAGCGCCTCGGGCGCGGGCGCCTCGCCCAGCACCGCTCGGCCGCGCGCGTCGCGGACCGAGGGGAGGCGCGCGGCGCCGCCCTGGAGCGGTTCGTCGAGGGCGCGCTCGATGCCCTCGAGCCCCTCGCCGTCGTCGCCCACGAACCCCACCAGCTGCGCGGCCAGGCTCTTCGACGTGTAGTAACGGCGCGCCTCCTGGAAGAGGCCCACGCCGTCGAGCTCGAGGTCCTGCACCGCCTTCGCCTCCGCGGGCGACACGCGGCGCTTCAGCCAGACGAACTTGGCCGCGCGCTGCGCCTTGCGCTCCAGGGCGGGGAGGTCGAGCGAGAGGGCGCGGGCGAGGCGCCCCAGCTCGGCGCGCGAGAGCTGAGCGAGCTCGGCCGGGTTCGCCGCGACGGAGGGCGCGTCGGCCGAGGCCGCCAGCGTCTCGCCGTTGCGGTCCGTGATCGTGCCGCGCCGCGGGCGCAGCTCGACGAAGCGCCGCCACTGGTCGTCGCCGTGCTTGGTGAGCTGGGCGCGCTGCAGGATCTGGAGCTTCACCGCCCGCGCGCTCACGGCCGCGAGGCCGCCCGCGAGGAGCGCCGCGACGAGCGCGATGCGCACCGAGACCCAGCGCGCCTGGCCCGCTCCCGTCCGCACCGCCGCCCTCCCGCGCCGGGTCGACCGGCGCGACGCTCCCTACCGCCGCGCCACTCTCACCACTGGCTCCGCCGGCGCGGGGCGGAGGCTTTCCTCTCCGCCCGCCCTGCCCGCCCGACCCGCCGCCGCCACGCCCGTCCAACCCGCCACCACCGCGCCCGGCGCCGGCGGAGCCATCCCAAGTCGCGCGCGGGCGTAGCCTTCGAGCCGCCCCGGCGCGCGCAGCGTCGCCACCTCGACCTCGAGCCGGTTGCGCTCGGCGCGCAGGACCTCCTGCGCCCGCTGCAGCTCGCCCAACCGGTACCCGGCCGCGGTGACGCGCGTGTGTGACCAGACGTGGAAGACGCCCACCGCCGCGAGGGCGCCGACGAGCAGCGCGGCGCGGCCGACCACGAGCAGCGGCGACTGGGCGGGGCGGGCGCTCACCGGATCCGCTCCACCGCGCGCAGCCGCGCGCTCCGGGCGCGCGGGTTCTTCTCGATCTCGTCGTCCGCGGCCTTGATCGCCTTCCGCGTCACCGCCTCGAAGGAGGCCTTCGCGCCGCAGGCGCAGACCGGCAGGTCCGGCGGGCAGGTGCACGCGACGGTGAGCTCCCTGAACCGCTCCTTCACCATCCGGTCCTCGAGCGAGTGGAACGCGATGGTGGCGGCGCGGCCCCCCAGGGCGAGCAGCGAGGGGAGGCTCTCGAGCCAGGCGGCGAGCGCGCCCAGCTCGTCGTTCACCGCGATGCGCAGCGCCTGGAACGTGCGGGTCGCCGGGTGGATGCGCTTCGGCCAGGCGCGGCGCGGGATCGCGCCGGCGACGACCTGCGCCAGCCGCTTCGTGTCGAGGGCCTCGCCGGGCTCGAGCGCGGCGATCGCCTTCTTGATGGCGCGCGCCACCGGGCGCGCGAAGGGCTCCTCGCCGTACTCCGAGAGGATGCGCGCGAGCTCGCGCTCGTCGACGCGCGCCAGCAGCTCGAGGGCGGTCTCGCCCTCCCCGCCCATCCGCATGTCGAGCGGCCCCGCCTCGCGGAACGAGAAGCCGCGCGCCGGGTCGTCGAGCTGGGGCGAGGAGACGCCGAGGTCCACCAGCGCGCCGTCCACGCCGGCGATGCCGAGCGCCGCGAGGACGTTCTTCGCGTCGCGGAAGTCGGCGCGCACGGCGCGGAACGCCTCGCCGTAGCGGGCGAGCCGGGCGGTGGCGGCGGCGAGCGCGCGCGGGTCCTTGTCGACGCCGATCACGCGCGCGCCCTCCGCGAGGAGCAGCTCCGCGTGGCCGCCCGCGCCGAGCGTGCCGTCGAGCAGGAGCTTGCCTGGCGCGGGGCGCAGGACGGCGACGACCTCTCTCGGGAGAACGGAGTCATGGCGGAACTCGGCGCTCACGCGGCGCGCACGGCCTCCTCGACGTCGGGGAAGAGCTCCACGTAGCAGGCGGCGCCGCCGGCGTGGACGAGGTCGCGGACGTAGCGCGACGCGCCCGCCGCGCGCAGCCCCGGGATGGCCTTGAGCAGCGCCGCGCCCGCGTAGTGGAGGTGCGTCACGCGCTTCATGTCGATGACCACCATGCGGCCCTGCTGCCGGGCCCGCGTCGCGAGCGCCGCGATGCCGGCCAGCTCCGCGCGCCCGAGCTCGCCCATGGCCTTCACGATGGTGACGCCTTCCTCCTGCCTCGCCTCGTACATGCCCTGCGCTCCCGTCATGGCTTGAAGAAGTCCACCACCTCGTCCTGCGGCAGCTCGCTCGCCATCTGCGCCTCGTAGCTCGCCTTGTCGAAGAGCTGGATGTGCCGGCCCATGCCGGCCCAGACCACGTCCTTCGACAGCGCCGCGTACTCGCGGAGCGCCGGCGGAACCAGCACGCGCCCGTGCACGTCCAGGTCCACCTCGTGCGCCGTCGAGTAGAAGCGGAGGATGTTCCTCTGCGCGCGGAGGTCGAGCGGGCTCGCTTGCATGAGCTTCTCCTCGAGCCGTTTCCACTCGGACAGGGGGAGCGCCTGCACCGCCTTCCAGTGCGGGTACTGCGTCAGGACGATCTTCGGCTCGCCCGCTGCGGCGAGCGCCTCGCGGAACTTCGCCGGGAGGCTCGTCCGCCCCTTCGCGTCGATCGCGTGGATGAAGGTCCCGAAGAACACTGGATGGCTGCCTGTGCCGCTGTGATCCGCTTTCTGACACTGTTTCCCACTTCCAGGCACGGATCTACGAGCTTCCAGGCGCCCTGTCAACAAGCCCCAGGAATGTCGCGCCCTTGGATCTGCTAGCGCGTTCAGGATCGCGGCCCGCGCATGGGGGTAGTCGCCCGCCCACACCCCACCGCTGGTGGAGGGTACCCGCCGGGGCTTCGACATGGTTTCCGATGGCCTCGCGCCGCCATCCGGAAGATGCTCGGGAGCGATCGAGCCACGACGAAGGAGCCTGGATGGCCACGCTGAACGGAAAGACGGTCTTCATCACGGGGGCGAGCCGCGGGATCGGCAAGGCCATCGGCATCCGCGCGGCGCGGGACGGCGCGAACGTCGTCATCGCGGCGAAGTCGAAGGTCCCGAACCCGAAGCTGCCTGGCACCATCTACACGGCGGCGGAGGAGGTCGAGGCGGCGGGCGGGAAGGCGCTCGCCGTGCCCTGCGACATCCGCGACGACGAGGAGGTGCAGCGGGCGGTGGCGCTGGCGGTCGAGCGCTTCGGCGGCATCGACGTCCTCGTGAACAACGCGAGCGCGATCCACCTCGCCGACACCGCCTCGACGCCCATGAAGCGCTTCGACCTCATGAGCGGCGTCAACGCCCGCGGCACGTTCCTCTGCACGCAGACGTGCCTGCCGCACCTCGCGAAGGCGAAGAACCCGCACGTCCTCATGCTCTCGCCGCCGCTCTCGATGCGCACCCGCTGGTTCGCGCCGCACGTCGCGTACACGATGGCCAAGTACGGCATGAGCATGTGCGTCCTCGGGATGGCGGAGGAGCTCAGGCCGCGCGGCATCGCGGTGAACGCGCTCTGGCCGCGCACGGTCATCGCCACCGCGGCCCTGAACCTCCTCGGCGGGGACGAGACGGCGAAGCACGGCCGCACCGTCGAGATCGTGGCCGACGCCGCGCACGCCATCCTGACGAGGCCTTCGCGCGAGTGCACCGGCAACTTCTTCATCGACGAGGACGTGCTGCGGGCGGAGGGCGTGCAGGACTTCGACCGCTACGCCGTGAAGCAGGGCGAGCCGCTCCTGCGCGACCTGTTCGTGGACGAGGCGTAGTCGGCTAAGCTGCGCGGATGAACCCGGGCCCAGCCGCGCCGCGCGGCGTCCGCGCCGACGCCGAGACCGCCGACGCGCTCGTCCTCGTGAAGTACTGCGCCTGCCTGCACGCGACGCGGCAGGTCCGCTCGCTCGCCGAGCGCGCCGAGCGCGAGGGCAAGCGCCTCGTCCTCGTGGTCCCGAAGGGCTTCCGGAAGGCGCCGTCGCTCTCGGTCTTCCTGGGCAACCACCCCGAGCTCGTCCAGATCGAGGCCCGCTAATGAGCCTCTATCTCTGCGTCTTCCGCGGCGAGGAGGAGCTGCTCGGCTTCGACGCCGGCAGC
>DASWDS010000350.1:0-4176 GCA_036395165.1 Anaeromyxobacteraceae bacterium
CTGGCCACGGGCGATCGGGCGCCCGCTGCGACGCAGTTCCCGGTCCACGCCCGCGCGGCGGCGGGGCGGAGGCCGATCGCGACGGCGAGGGCGAGGGCGGCTCGACACCCGGTCAGCAGCGCGGCTCTCTCCGGCGCGTGCGAGCGCTTCACGCGAGGTGCGGGCGGCGCGCGCGTCGCGCGAGGAGGGCGGCGGCGACGAGGAGGAGCGCGAGGAGGCCCGCGCCGTGTCCGGTGGAGCCGCAGCCGGACGCCACCGCGCCGGCGGAGCCCGCGCTCGCGTTCGTCGTCGCGGGCACCGAGGCGCCGGAGGCGGCCGAGATGACGGCCGGCGGGGAGCTCTTCCCCGCGAGCGCGAGGATCTTCCGCGCCAGGACCTCGCGCGCGGCCATCAGGTCTTCGGGCCGCTGGTCCGTCGCCCACGCGTGCGGGAAGAGCTGCTCCGCGATCTGCTTCGCGTCGGCGGCGCCGCCGAGGTCGGAGAGGAGCTTCAGGTACTCGTAGTCCTCCATCCCCTCGCGGATCATCTTGAGGCGGATGGAGGCGACCGGGATGTCGGTGCTGCCGCCGATGCGGGCCACCGTGCCCGGGAAGAAGAGCGTGCCGTCGCCGTTGCCGTTGAACTCGAAGAGGTCGGACCAGGGGTCCTTGTCGTAGTAGGCCTGGACGGTCTCGTAGTAGAGCTCGCCGGTCGCCCCGTAGCGGAACGAGAGCCACTCCATCGCGCGCGAGCGCACCGCGTTCGAGTCGACGACGTACGTGGGCCAGCCCGTCCAGTACTGGTCCGCCGCGGTCGGGTTGCCGATGTCGACCGTCCCGCCGCAGCCGTGGCTCATGCAGCTCTGGTAGAGCCACAGCTCCTTCTCCTTGCCGGAGCCGAGGAACCCGGCGTACGTGGGATACGCCTCGCCGCCCGGACCGGGCTGGCCGTTCTCCCAGAGGCGGTCCTCCATGAAGTTCACCACCGGCGTCATGAGGTCGACGGCACCTGCGATGCCGTTCCCTTGCGCCTGGTCGATGTCGGTCGTGACGAGCGTGCGGAAGTCGGGGTCGGCCTGCTTCGCGGCGTTCGAGCGCGTCCAGACGTCACCCCAGGCGCATGTGATGGGCGGCTCGTCGCAGGTGTACTGGAAGAGGCGGTCGAACCAGCCCTTCGCCTTCGCGTGCGACGCCCAGTTGGCGAGGTCGCCGACGTTCGTGAGGCCCGCGCCGGACTGGAACGAGGTGAGCTTCGCGCCCCTGAGCTGCGTCGACGCGTTGCCGTCCAGGAACGGACCGTAGGCGTTGTCGACGTGCGACCAGTCACCCTGCTGGCCGTCGTCCCAGATGTCCGAGATCGTGATGCGGTGGTCGAGCGCGAGCTGGGCGTACTTCTGCCGCAGCTCCGTGAGCGCCTCGGTGCCGCCCGCGAGGTGGTGCGGGCCGAGGAGGCCGCCGTAGGTGAGCGCGAAGGCGGACTTGAGCGAGGCGGTGGAGGGGAGCGCGAAGTCCCAGACCGTGAGCGTCACCGGCACGGGCGTGTCCGTGCCGTCGGCGCGGATGGTCGCGACGCCGCGATAGGAGCCCGCCGCCGCGTCGGGCGGGACGTGCACCTCGATCCAGATGGCGCGGCTCTCTCCCGCTGCGACGTCGAAGGGGAACGCGTTCCGCTGCTCGCCCACCACGTCGTCGACGTCGGGCACGAGGGCGTCGGGGATGCGGCCCAGGGCGCCGTCGACCGCCGACGGCGTCGTCACGTTCAGGAGGTCCTCGCGGTAGAGCTTCGCGCCGCCGATGCTCGCCGCGCCGTCGCCGCTCAGCGCGGACATCTGCGCCGAGACCTGCCTCGCGGGCCCGGTGACGACGACCTGGAACGCCTCGAACTCGTTCTTCGCCGCCGCGAGGGTGGCGGCGCGATCCGACCGCGCGCCTGCGTCGGCGCGGATCTTCTCGCTCGCGAGCGCGGTCCAGACGGTGGCGGCGCGCGCGGTCAGCGGGGCGCTCGCGAGGAGCGCAGCCAGCGCGAGGGCTGCTCGGCGGGTGGTCGGCAAGGTGGCTCTCCCTTCGAGGGGCTGTTGGCCTCGAAAGGGTGAACGACATGCCGAGCAGGCGCATTTCCTACGGGCGTGCGGAGAAGGGCGTGAAGAGCACACGCCCGCGCACACTTCTCCACGACAGGCCACGTGTCGGCCGCGTGGAGCCACGGCGCTCGCCGACGAAGTGAACGCCGCGCCAGGACGTGGGATCTCGGTGCAGCAGGCAGCCGGGCGCGCGGAGAGGCGCCCGCTCGCTCATGCGCTTGTCCGAGGACCCATCTTGGCCACGAGCGAGCGAGCGCCTGCTGGAGCGCCGCCGCCGATCAGCGCAGAGCGCGAGCGATCACCTCTCAGGGCGCGCGTACCGCCGGCGACTCCCGTCGCGGAAGGGCGCTCGCGATCGCGGCGCCCAGCTCGCGGTGCGCGTCGATCCAGGGCCTCGCGTCGCGCGCGAAGCCGCGCACGGAGGGCGCCACGCGGGCGGAGAGCCGCTCGGCCAGCTCGCCGAGGCCACTCCGCTCGGCGAGCTCGAGCAGCTCGCGATCCTCGGCGGCGTCGCGCACGAGCTTGAGCCGGATCGACTCCACCGGGAAGCCGTGCGTGCCGCCGAGCCGCGAGGGGAGGCCGGGGTAGAGGAGCGTGCCGTCCCCATTCCCTGCGAACGCGCGCGCGCTCCTCCACGGATCGGCGCTCCACGCCTCGAGCATCGAGTAGTAGAGCTCGCCCGCGACGCGCTCGCGGTAGGCGAGCCAGCCCAGCGCGCGCACGGACGCGCCGGGTCGATCGATCTCGTAGCCGGGCCAGCCCTGGAACGTGCGCACCATCTCGCGCCGGACCGGCCCCGACCGCGGGAGGTCGTCGCAGCCGTGGCTCATACAGGACGCGTACCAGAACGGGCGGCCTCCGGACGCGCGCGCCGCGACCGTGCGGTCGGCGGCGAGCGGGCGGCCGTCGAAGAAGAAGACGTTGGGGGCGAACGCATCGACGAGGCCGTCGAGCTCCGGGACGGGGACGCTCGTCACGAACACGCGGACGCCGCCCGCTCGTGCGGCCCGCGCGCGGCGCGCCAGCTCGGGAAGGTCCTTCGGCTTCGGCTCGTCGAGCGTGTAGAGCCACAGCCGGTCGGACCAGCCGCGGGCCTCGAAGTGCCCGCGCCAGGCGCGGAAGAGGGAGACGAGGTCGGACTCCTTGCCGGCCCAGTCCTCGGCGGTGACGCGCGCATCGGCGAAGGTGCCGCGCACGCCGGGGACGAGCGTCCCGTCGAGGATGGGCGCGACCTCCGCGTCGTAGGCGCTCCAGTCGAGGTCGCATCGCGCCGCCGTGCAGCGGCCCCGCGGCGGATCGTAGGAGAGGCCGTGCGGCGTGACGCGATGCCGCAGCGCCGCCGCGGCGAGCGCCCGCGCCAGCTCGGGATCGTCGGGCTTGCCGAGCGCGCGCGTGCCGACCCGCGTCGGCAGCCCGAACGTCAGGGGGAACGAGCTCGTCGCCGGCAGCGCGAAGGGCCACACCTCGAGCGCGATGGGGACCGATCCGAGCGCGCGGACGCCGTCCGTGAGCTGCACCGTCCCCGCGTAGCGCCCCGGACGCGCGTCCTGCGGGACGCACAGCTCGACCCAGATCGCCTGGAGGCGGCGCGCCGGGACGGTCACCGGGAACGCGCGTCGCCGCTCGCCGAAGAAGGCATCGCGCTCCGGGACGAGCGGGTCGGGCCAGGCGCCGGGCTCACCGTCCGGTCCGGACGGGAGGGCGAGGTCGAGCGACCCGACCCGGTAGAGCGACGGCGAGAGGCGCGAGGGCCCCACGAGCGGCGCCGCGAACGCGGTGAGCGCGCCGATGCCGTCCTCCGCGCGCACCGCGACCTGGGCCCCCTCGCACTCGCCCCGCGCGGCCGCGAGATCGATGGCGCGGCCCGACGGGAGCGGATCGCCCGGGCGGAGCTTCTCGAGCGAGCTCGCGACGCCGACGGTGCGCGGCCCCTCGGGCGCGCGCGCGAGCTGCGGCAGCGCGAGCAGGAGCGCCGGCACGAGATGGCGAACCACGCGCCAACGTGGCGCCTGCGCGGACTGGGGACAACCCTCGGGCGGAGCGTCCGGCCGCATCCACGCGAGCGCTCCATCCAGGGGAGGACGTCCCGGACGCAGGCTTGGCTCGGCGCCCGCGTG
>DASWDS010000351.1:0-2576 GCA_036395165.1 Anaeromyxobacteraceae bacterium
GGGCTCGGAGGAGGCGTGGACCGGCGACGCCGGCCTCCTCGCCGAGGGGCCGCTCGGGCTCGTGAGCGCGACGGCGTTCGCGAGCCTGTACCGCGACCTCATCGTCTACGAGCCCGGATCCTTCGGCCGCCTGCGCCCTTACAACGACGGCAAGGTCGTCATGCGGGGCCTGGAGCTCGAGGCGGCCAGCGCCCCCGTACGGCGGCTGCTGGGCCTCTCCGGCTCGGTCGCGTACACCTACCTCGTCTCGGAGAACCTCCGCGGCTTGCCCGCGGCCGTCGGCGACGCCGTCCCGTATCACCCGCGCCACCGCCTCTACACGCGCGCCGCGCTCGATCAGCCGGGCTGGGGCGTCCACGCCGAGGCCCACGCGGTGAGTCGGGCGTACCGCGACATCCCGAACAACGACGACCGGGTGGTGCCGACCACGGTCACGCTGCACGCCGGGGGCTTCGTCCGGCTCGCAGCGCACCCCGACGTCCGCATCGCGCTCGAAGTGAAGAACCTCCTCGACGACCGCTCGCTCACCGACGCCTTCAACGCGCCCCTCCCCTCGCGCACGGTGCTCGTCACCGTGCGCCTCGCCTCCCCGGAGACACCATGAGAACCTGGATCCACGCCGCCGCCGTCCTCTCTCTCCTCGCCCTCGGCGCCTGTGGCAAGGAGACCGTCTGCCCGCAAGGTGAGGTCCTGCGCAACGGCACCTGCGTCCAGACCGGGTGCACCGGTGGCGCGTGTCTCACCGAGCTCTACCTCGCCTGCGGCGACACCAACCAGGTCGTCGGAGCGACCGGCGCGCTCGCGCCCGCCGGCGACAGCCAGACCGTCGGGACCCGCCCGGTGTCGCTGGCGTGGCTCGACGGGCGCCTCTACACCGCCAACTCCATCGGCGCGACGCTCTCCGAGCTCCGCTTCGACCTGCCGGTGCCGGGCGGTGTGGGCGTGTCGCGCACGATCACCGTCGACGCGACGAGCGCCTTCCCGGACCTCGAGTACGTCGCGGGAGCGAGCGGGCTCCTCTACGTCTCGAACTCCGCGCTCGCGACCCTGGAAGTCGTGGACGCGGCGTCGGGCGTCGTCGTCGCGGAGACGCGCCTCGACCCTCAGGGCGCCGACCTCTTCACCGGCCCGGCCGGCATCGCGCTCGTGAGCGGCAGGGCGTACGTCGCGCTCAATGGCGCCGACGCCATCGCCGTCCTGGACGTCTCGCAGTGTCAGGCTGCCCCGCCCGCGTGCGGCGCCGGCGGCGACTGCGCCGCGCAGAGCGGGACCGCCTGCGTGAACGGGCGCTGCGTCGCGACGACCTGCGGCCAGTACCTCGGCCGCATTCCGCTCCCGTCCGCGCTCGCCTCGAGCGCGACCGGCCCCACGCCGTTCCGGCTGATCGCGGTGGGCTCGCAGCTCTACGTCACGCTCCAGAACCTCGATCGCGCGAACGGCTTCCTCCCGGCGGGCGAGGGCCGGCTCGCGGTCGTGGACCTCGCGACCGACCCCCTCGCGCAGGGCGCCCACGTGCCCTACGCGGTCTCGCTCGGCGCCGCGTGCGTGAACCCCGGCGCCCTCGCGCTCCTCGGCGACACCCTGTACGTCGCCTGCGGCTACTACGACTTCTTCGGCACCAAGGCGCGGAGCGGGATGGCCATCGTCCCGGTGTCGATCGCGGGCGGCACGCCCTTCGTCCGCGACGCGATCCCCGCGGTGAACGTGCTCAGCTCCATCTCGCCCTGCGGGGGCGCCCTCTACGCGGGCGCGTCCGACAACGGGAGCGTCGTCCGCTATGATCCCGCGACGGGCAAGCTCTCGCCGCCGGTGGCGCTCTGCCCGCCCGACTCGAACGGGAACGCGTACGTCGCCGACCTGACATGCCGACCCTGAAGCGCTCCGCCCTCGCCCTCGTCCTCGCGCTCGCCGCCGCCCTCCCCGCGGCGGCGGGGGCGCTCGACGCGGGCTGGCCCGACTCCGGTCCGGGCGTCGCGGCGGGCGGCGTCGTCTGGCTCGGCCCGAAGCCGCGGCCCGACCCGCGCCGGATCGTCTCCCTCGCCCCGAGCGCCACCGACGTCGTCGTCGCGATTGGCCAGGCGCGGCGGCTCGTGGGCGTCACGCGCTATGACGACGCCCCGGAGGTGAAGGGCCTCCCCAGCGTCGGAGGGTTCCTCGATCCGAGCCCGGAGGCGGTCCTCGCCCTCAGGCCGGACCTCGTCCTGTGGGTCACGGATGGAGGCGCCCTCGCCAGCGTGCGCAAGATCGCCGACCTGGGCGCGCCGGTGCTGGCCATGCCCGTCATCGGGGTCCCCGACGTCATCTCGAGCGCGCGCGTCATCGGCGCCGCCCTGGGCGAGGGGCCCGCGGGCGAGCAGCTCGCCCGCTCGCTCGAGGGCGCCATCGCGCGCGTGCGGAAGCGGGCGGCCGGCCTGCGCCGTCCGCGCGTCCTGTTCGTGGTCGGCCGGGAGCCGCTCGTGGTCGCCGGCCCGGGCAGCTATCCGGACGAGCTCTTGCGCATCGCCGGGGGAGAGAACGCCGTCACCGGCACGCGCTCCTGGCCCGTCTACCCCGTCGAGAAGGCCGTGACGGACGAC
>DASWDS010000352.1:0-14105 GCA_036395165.1 Anaeromyxobacteraceae bacterium
TCTGCGCGAGCTCGAGGAGCGGGAACTGCCCCTTCATGGCGCGCTTCAGCATCGTGCCCGGGATGAGCATCCGGTTGATCTCGTTCGTGCCCTCGAAGATCCGGTTCACCCGGTTGTCCCGGTAGACGCGCTCGATCGCGAACTCCTCCACGAATCCGTACCCGCCGTGGATCTGGAGCGCCTCGTCGGCCACCTGCGACAGCGCCTCCGAGCCCCATACCTTCAGGATCGAGGCCTCGATGTTGTACTCCTCGACCGCGGCGATGAGGTCCCGGTCGTGCGCGGCGGTGCCGTGCACCGCCGGCGAGAGCGCGATGCGCGCGTCGATGAGCCCGGTCGTGCGGTAGCTCATGGCCTCGCCCGCGTAGACCATCGCCACCATGCGCGCGAGCTTCTCGCGGATGAGGCCGAACTCGGTGATGGCCTGCCCGAACGCCTTGCGGTCGCGCCCGTACTCGACGGCGAGCTGGATCGCGCCGCGGCACCCGGCCACGCAGCCGACGCCGAGCTTGAGGCGCCCGATGTTGAGGATGTTGAAGGCGATGCGGTGCCCCTTGCCCGCCTCGCCGAGCAGGTTCTCCACCGGGACCTTCGCGTCCTCGAAGACGAGCGGGCAGGTCGAGCTGCCGCGGATGCCCATCTTGTGCTCCTCGGGACCCACGGTGAACCCGGGCGTCCCCTTCTCCACGACGAAGGCGCTGAATTTGTCGCCGTCGATCTTCGCGAACACGATGAACAGGTCGGCGAAGCCGGCGTTCGAGATCCACTGCTTCGAGCCGTTCAGGATCCAGTGCTTGCCGTCGGCCGAGAGCACGGCCTTGGTGCGAGCGCCGAGCGCGTCCGATCCCGAGGAGGCCTCCGAGAGCGCGTACGCGGAGACGAGCTCGCCCGTGACGAGGCTCGGCAGGTAGCGCCGCTTCTGCTGCTCGGTGCCGAAGTACACGATGGGGAGCGACCCGATGCCCACCTGCGCTCCCCACGTCACCGACCACGAGCCGTTCTTCGCCATCGCCTCGGTGACGAGCATCGAGGAGGTCTCGTCCTGGGCGAGGCCGCCGTACGCCTCCGGGACGTCGAGCCCGTTCAGGCCCAGCTCACCCGCCTCGCGCAGCAGCTGGCGCAGGAGCGGATAGTCCTTGTGCTCGATGCGGTGCGCGTTGGCGACGACGCGCTCGATCGCGAACTTGGAGGCTGTGTCGTAGAAGGCGCGCTGGTCGTCCGTGAAATCGGCGGGCGTGCGGATCCGCTCCGTCCCGACGGGGGCGAGCAGGAATCCTCCGCCGGGCGGAGCGTGCTGAACGTCCAGTGTTTCTGCCTGGTTGGCCATGGTCTCGGCTCCGTTGATTTTCGGGTCAACCAGCGACATCGCTAATCTGCCGATCCTGACACCTCGCGTCAACTCATTCCGACGGGGCTTTCGCCGGCGCGGGCTCGGGCCAGGTGGCCACCGGCCCGTGCCAATCGGCGGTGACCTCGAGCCACATGGCGAGTCCGGCGAACCGGCCGTAGGGCGCGTACCAGCGCGCCACGGCGCGATCGGTCGGGGGGCGCCGCGCGCCGCGCAGCCGCGCCAGCTTCCCCCGCGTCCACGAGTCGAGCGCGAGGTGGTCGTAGCGTCCGAGGAGCCGCAGGAGGTGCTCCGTCGCGTACGGTCCGAATCCCGGGAGCTCGCGGATGCGCTCGGCGAGCTCCTCCGTCGCGAGCGACGGATCGCGCCAGCCCTCCATGTCGATCGCGCCGGACGCCACGTCGCGCGCGACGGTGCGCATCGCGCCGGCGCGATACCCCGCGCGGATGGCGTCGCGGTAGAAGCTCTCCGGCCGCTCCGCCATCGCGGCCGCGGGCGGGAAGGTGCGGCCGCCGAGCGGCGCCGGCGCGCCCAGCCGCTCGACGAGGTTCCTCACCATCACCCGCGTCAGCGCCCACGTGCAGTTCGTCGTGCAGAGCGTCTTCACCGCGTCCTCGAAGACGGTCGGCGAGCGGAGGAGCCGGCCGGCGCCGCGCTCCGCCGCCCACGCCAGCGGCGGGAGCGGCCGCCGCGGCGGAGGCGCTGCCTCGAGCTCTCGGACCCGCGCGTAGAACGGCGCGAGGTTTTCGTCGAGCGCGAGGCAGGTGCGGACCTGCGCCCGCGCCTCGCGCGCCTCCGCGGCCGTGAGCCGCCCCTCGGCGAGTACGCGCAGCGCGAGCCCCTCGCCTGACTTCCCGCGCGGCGCCATCTGGGCGATGGCGGCGCGCCCGGAGGCGAGCAGGAGCGGCCGCGCGAGCAGCCTCCGCTCCGGGTCGTAGCTCCACGGCGAGAGGTCGTAGAAGCCGTGGCTGCGGACCGTGAGATCGAGGTCGAAGGGGACTGGTGTTTCCACGCTCACCCGTCGGGGTCGTTGCTACGATTCCGCCCTTCGTGTGCTGATTCCAGCGGAGGAGGCGCCATGCTACCCGAAAAGATCCGCAACCCAGAGGCCGAGGCCGGCGACACCCCACTCGACGCACCGATGGAGGGTGACGAGAGCGCTCCCGAGATCGACCGGCACGCCGACGTCGGCCGCGCCATCTTCGAGACGCGCATCCAGGAGCTGAAGCCAGCCGCGCCGGTGTCACTGCCCGTGGACGCCACCGTCGCGAAGGCGATCGAGCTCATGCGCAAGAAGAAGATCGGCGCCGTGCTCGTCGTCTCGAAGAAGCGCCCGAAGAGGCTTGCCGGCATCCTCACGGAGCGCGACGTGCTGCGGCTCCACGGCAAGCCGGGCTTCACGCGGCTCAAGCTCGAGAAGGTCATGACGGCCGCGCCCGAGTCGCTCCGGAAGAAGGACCGGCTCGCCTACGCCATCAACAAGATGAGCGTCGGCCGCTTCCGCCACATCCCGCTCGTGGACGAGGCGGGCGTGCCGGTGGGCATGCTCTCCATTCGCGACATCATCGACTTCGTGGTGGAGCTCATCCCGGAGGCGGTGCTGAACCTGCCGCCCGAGCCCGACCTCGAGATCGCGAAGGCGGTGGACGGGGGCTAAGCGTTTCACGCTGCGCGATCCCGCTCGGGCGCGCTGCGGGAGGGGTACCAGCGCAGCTGGGGAGGGCGGAGCCCTCCAAGGCGGGGCGCCTGAGCGGACGCGACGAAGTCGCGCGCGAAGGCGCACGGGACCCGCCGAGCAGGGGTGGGCCCCCGGCCAGCTTTGCTGGACGGGGCGGGGGCGCAGCCCCCCGTCAGATCGTCGGGCCCCGGCGCAGCCGGGGAGGGGCGAAGCCCATCCCGCCGGGGCGTCTGCGCGGAAGCGGCGCAGCCGCTCGCGCAGGCGCACGGGACCCGGCGAGCGGGGGTGGGGCCCTGGCCAGCTTTGCTGGACGGGGCGGGGGGCGCAGCCCCCCGTCAGATCGTCGCTTCGGTCGCCCCGTGGCACTTCTTGTACTTCTTGCCGGAGCCGCAGGGGCACGGGTCGTTGCGCCCGACCTTCGGCTGCGTGCGCACGACCGTCTCCTGCTTCGGGCGCGGCGCCGTCTCGCCGTCGCCGCCGTGGCTCTCGATGACGCGCTGCCTGCGCGCGAGCGCGAGGCGCTTCGCCTCGATCTCCTCGGCGCTCTCCTGGCGGACGAGCTGGAGGCGGAGGATGTTGCCGATGACGGCGCTCTTCACGCGCCAGGTCATCTGCATGAACATCTCGTAGCCCTCCTTCTTGTACTCCTGCTTCGGGTCCTTCTGGCCGTAGCCGCGGAGCCCGATGCCCTGCCGCAGGTGGTCCATGGCGAGCAGGTGGTCCTTCCACAGCTGGTCGATGGACTGGAGGTAGATGTACTGCTCCCAGCGCCGGAGCACGGGCACGCCGTCCGCGTCCTTCCCGAGCTGCTCCTCCTTGGCCCGATAGGCCTTCTCGACGACGTTGTAGACCTGCTCCTCGATCGTCGCGCGCGCCTCGCCGCCGCGACCGGAGGGCGGCCCCGAGAACTTCACCTCGATGCCGAACTGGTCGCGCACGAGCGCGGTGAGCGCGTCGAGGTCCCACTTCGCGGGTGACGCCGACTCGGGGCACGTGTTCGCCACCATGTCGATGACGAGGTCCTCCATCACGTCGAGGAGGTGCTCCCTCGCGTCGGCGTAGGTCCAGACCTTCTCGCGCCGCGTCTTCTTGCGCGTCCTCGGGTCCTCGTCGAACTCGACCACCGGGATGCCCGCGCCGAAGCCGAGCACCATGCGGCGCAGCCGGTAGACCGACTTGCGCTGCTGGTTCATCACGTCGTCGTACTCGAGCAGGTTCTTCCGGATGTCGAAGTTGTGCGCCTCGACCTTCTTCTGGGCGTTCGCGATGGCCTTGCTGAGCCAGCGGTGCTCGATCTGCTCGCCCTCCTTCATCCCCAGCGTCTCCATCATCCGGGAGATGCGGTCGGATCCGAAGATCCGCATGAGGTCGTCTTCGAGCGACAGGTAGAAGATGGACGAGCCGGGATCGCCCTGGCGCCCGCCGCGGCCGCGCAGCTGGTTGTCGATGCGGCGCGACTCGTGGCGCTCGGTGCCGACGATGTGGAGGCCGCCCAGCGCCGTGACCTCGTCGTGCTCGTTCGCCGTCTGCGCCTTGAGGCGATCTGTGAGCTCCTTGAGCCGCTTCTCCCAGTCGGCGCAGCGCGCCTCGAACGCCGCCTCCTCCTCGCCGTCCATCGGCTCATCGGGCTCGGGGCCGAGCTCGTGCTTCGCCATCATCTCGGGGTTGCCGCCGAGGAGGATGTCGGTGCCGCGGCCCGCCATGTTGGTGGAGATGGTGACGGCGCCCTTGCGGCCCGCCTGCGCCACGATCTCCGCCTCGCGCTGGTGGTGCTTCGCGTTGAGGACGTTGTGCGGCACGCCGCGCTTCTTGAGGAGCGACGAGACCACCTCGCTCTTCGCCACCGAGACCGTGCCCACCAGCATGGGCTGGCCCTTCTTGTGCCGCTCCTCGATCTCGGTGCAGAGCGCGCTGAACTTCTCGCGCTCCGTCTTGTAGACGACATCCTCGGCGTCCTGCCGGATGTTCTTCTTGTTCGTGGGAGCGACGACCACGTCGAGCTTGTAGATGTTCGCGAACTCCGTCGCCTCGGTGTCGGCGGTGCCCGTCATGCCCGCCAGCTTCGAGTACATGCGGAAGTAGTTCTGGAACGAGATGGTGGCGAGCGTCTGGTTCTCGTTCTCGATCTTGACGCCTTCCTTCGCCTCGATCGCCTGGTGGAGGCCGTCCGACCAGCGCCGGCCCGGCATGATGCGGCCGGTGAACTCGTCGACGATGACGACCTCGCCGTCCTTCACCACGTAGTCCACCTCGTTGCGATAGAGGTGGTGCGCGCGCAGCGCCTGCTCGACGTGATGGAGCAGCTCGATCTGGTCGGGATCGTAGAGGTTCCCGATCCCGAGCTTCTTCTCCATCTTCCCGATCCCCGAGTCGGTCATCACGACCGTGCGGGTCTTCTCGTCGACGGTGAAGTCCTGGTCGCGGATCATCGAAGGGATGACCTGGTTCACGACGTAGTACTTGTCGGTCGCCTCGTCGGTGGGGCCGCTGATGATGAGCGGCGTGCGCGCCTCGTCGATGAGGATCGAGTCGACCTCGTCCACGATCGCGTAGTGGAGCTCCCGCTGCACGTAGTCCTGCAGCCGGAACTTCATGTTGTCGCGCAGGTAGTCGAAGCCGAACTCGTTGTTCTGGCCGTAGGTGATGTCGCGGCCGTAGTTGTCCTGCCGCTCCGCGTCGGTGAGCCCGTGGACGATGACGCCGACGGAGAGACCGAGGAACTTGTACAGGCGGCCCATCCACTCCGCGTCGCGGCGGGCGAGGTAGTCGTTCACGGTGACGACGTGCACGCCGCGGCCCGCGAGCGCGTTGAGCGCGCAGGGGAGCGTCGCGACGAGGGTCTTGCCCTCGCCGGTCTTCATCTCGGCGATCTTGCCCTCGTGCAGCACCGCGCCGCCGATGAGCTGGACGTCGAAGTGGCGCATCCCGAGGGCGCGGACGCCGGCCTCGCGCACCGCGGCGAAGACCTCGGGCATGAGCTCCTCGAGAGGGCGGCCCTTCTGCTGGACCTGCTCCTTCCAGGAGGCGGTGAGGCGATGGAACTCCTCGTCCTTCATCGCCTTCATCTTCGGCTCGAGCTCGGCGACGCGGCCGACGAGCGGCGCGATGCGCCTGAGCTCCCGCTCGTTCTTCGTGCCGACGATCTTCTTGAGGACGTAGTTCAGCATCCGGTGGTTTCCTTCGTGTGGCCCACAACACCACTGGTGTGCCAACACCTCTGTTGCCAAAATCCCATGAACGACGAGCGCTCGCGCCCTGATATTCCGGCGCAAGCGCCCGTGATCACGCGTCGTCGGGCCGCCTACCCAGCCGCCCAGCGGCCGGCGGCGGCCGAAGCTACCCCCTTAGGTAACGCAGCGCCAGACGAAAGCAAATGCGGGACGGGGGCCGCGGCAGCCCGGAAGCGGGCGCCTGGGTGCGCGGATTCCCTCCACATTTCGACGGAGAAGAGCCACGGCCGACGCGACCGGAGCGGCGCCGCGAAGCAGCGGTCATTCGAGGATGAACTTCCGGGGATTCTCGGGGATGCCGTTCACCCGCACCTCGTAATGCAGGTGCGGGCCCGTCGAGCGGCCGGTGTTGCCCACGGCGCCGATGCGGACGCCGCGCTTCACGCGCTCGCCGAGCTTCACGAAGATCTCGGAGAGGTGGCCGTAGCGCGTCTTCACGCCGTAGCCGTGGTCGACGACGAGCACCTTGCCGTAGCCACCCTCGGTCCCGCTGAAGACGACGGTGCCGTCCGAGGGCGAGTACACCACCTGTCCGTGCGGCGTCGCGATGTCGAGGCCGCGGTGCATCATGCGGTCGGCGGTGTAGGGGTCGAGGCGGACGCCGAAGTCCGAGGTGACCCAGCCGCGCGTCGGCCAGAGGGACGGCGTCGAGGCGAGGAGCGACTTCTGGTCGTCGAAGTACTCCTGCAGCTCACGCAGCGACGACTCCTGGCGCGACGCCTCGGTCTCGAGGGTGGCGAGGCGCGCCGGGAGCGCCGAGAGGTTCTCCTGTGCCGCCGGCGCGGGGCCCGGGATGGCGGGCTCGTCCGGCCGGCCGACGGGGCCGATGGCGAGGTTCCGCTCTGGATCCTGGAGCTGCGTGACGGCGGTCCTCAGCTTCGCGTCGAAGCGCTCCACCCGGTCGAGGGTCACCGAGATGTGCGCGACCTTCTCCTGGACGAGGAGGATCTGCGAGCGGAGCTGGGCGTTCTCTTCCTTGAGGACCCGGTTCTCCGAGCCCACCCCGAGCAGGGAGAAGTAGTGCCCGATCGTGATGAGCCCGACGAGGGCGACGCCGCCGAGCGCCAACGCGCCGCTCGTGAGCCAGCGCCGAGGCATGCGGAACTTGCGGACCGCTTGCGAGTGGTCGCTGACGACGATGACGGTGTACTGCTGAGGCTTCGGTGGACCCGGCATCCCCTTCCCGTCTGTGGCGGCCTGGGCGGACATCCGCGAAAAGGTAAGCGCGGAGGCACGGGCCGGGAAGCGCGGTGTACCCCAACCGCGGTGACTATCTGACGGTTAGCACCGCTCCTTCCGAGGTGTCAACCGGAAGGGTGAGCCCAGGAAGCGTTCCGCGCACCTCCGCGCACACGTCCTCGTGATGAACCAAGAGTGAAGCGAGCGACCCCGGGAGGTCGGTCAGCCGGCGTTGATCACGATCACCGTGATGTTGTCGTCCCCGCCGCGCTCGTTCGCGAGGTCGATGAGCTTCTTCGGCGCCATGTCGATCGGCGCGTCGCGAACGATGTCCAGGATCTCCTGGTCGTCCACCAGGTTCGAGAGGCCGTCGCAGCAGAGGACGAAGCGATCGCCAGGCTCTATCTCGAGCCCCATCATGTCCACGGTGACGTCGGCCTCGAACCCGACCGAGCGCGTGATGATGTTCTTGAAACGGCTGTGGCGCGCCTCATCCGGGGTGATCGCGCCGGCCTTGAGCTGCTCGTTCACGAGCGAGTGATCTTCGGACACCTGGTAGATGTGTCCCTTCCGGGCGAGGTAGCAGCGGCTGTCGCCGACGTGCGCCACGAACGTGATGTCCCCCGAGAAGACGGCGGCCGTGACGGTCGTTCCCATCCCCGCCAGGGAGGGG
Organism: Anaeromyxobacteraceae bacterium; assembly: GCA_036395165.1. GTDB lineage: Bacteria > Myxococcota > Myxococcia > Myxococcales > Anaeromyxobacteraceae > Anaeromyxobacter_A. The sequence continues at coordinate 8,109 of DASWDS010000352.1, forward strand.
TCGCCCTGTGCGGCCTGGTAGATGATCTGGCACGCGCTCTCGACCGCCTCCCGCAGCACCTCGCGCAGCGCGCTCTCCTCGAGCGGCGCCGGGCGGGAGAAGAGCTCGGGATCGGCGTCGCGCGCCACCTGGAGCCGCGTCTGGATGGTCTGCACGGCGAGGCGCGACGCGGTGCCGCCGCCGGCGTGCCCGCCCATCCCATCCGCGACGATGAAGAGGCCGAGATCGTCGTCGACCAGGAACGAGTCCTCGTTGTGGTCTCGTTTCTGTCCGACGTCGGTCTGCCCGCGGGCCGTGATGAGCATAGGAGAGAGGCGCCGGTCCTCCGCGCGGCCTGAGCGTACCAACCCGCCGAGCGACGGGTCAACGATTCGACGCGTCAGGGGCACGTGTCCTCTTCACGATGTGCGAATGCGTGCCCCTGCGCGCACGGCTCATCCCCGCCTCGCGGTGCCTGCCCGCCGCGCCGCAGAGCGGGCGATCGTCGTCCGTCGGCCGTGGAGCGCGGGACCGGCTCCGCGCGCCGCGCCAGCCGCGGCGATGAGGGCTCCCGCGTGCTCGATGGCGGAGTCCGTCAGCGTGAGCCCGGCCAGCATGCGCGCCACCTCCGAGCGCCGCTCGCCGGGCGATCCGAGCGGCACGACGTGCGCGGAGGTCCTCCCGCCGTGGACGCGCTTGTCCACCCGGAGATGGCGCTCCGCGAACGCCGCCACCTGCGGCAGGTGCGTGACGCAGATGACCTGCCGCTCGCGCGAGACCTCCGCGAGGAGGCGCCCGACGGCCTCGGCGACGCCGCCGCCGATGCCCGAGTCGACCTCGTCGAAGACGTAGGTGTCCACCGGATCCGTCCGGGCGAGCGCGCGCTTGACGGCGAGGAGCACCCGCGAAAGCTCTCCCCCGGACGCGACGCGCGCGAGCGGCCGCGCCGGCTCGCCCGGGTTCGGCGCGAGCAGGATCTGCGCCCGCTCGGCGCCCTCCGCGCCGAGGACGACACCGGCGTGCGCGAGCGCGCTCTCGGGCGGCAGGAACGCCACCTCGACGCGGCAGCGATCCATGGCGAGCGCGGCGAGCTCACGGCGCACCTCGCGCGCGAACGCGCGCGCTCCCTCGGCGCGCCTCCGCGTGAGGTCGCGCGCGAGGGCCACCGCTTCGGCGCCCGCGGCGGCGATCCGGCGCTCGAGCCGCTCCAGCGTCTCCGCGCTGCCCTCGACCGAGGCGAGCTCGAGTCGCATCTCCTCCCGCCGCGCGAGCGCCGCCTCGAGCGTGCCGCCGTGCTTCCGCGCCAGCGCGCGCAGCGCGTCGAGGCGCTCCTCCACGACGGCCAGCCGGTCGGGGTCGCCGCCCACGGCGTCCGCGTAGCTCACGAGCGCCCTGCCCGCCTCCTCCACCTCGGCCAGCGCAGACCGGAGGAGCGCGAGCGGCGTCTCCAGCCGGGGATCGATCCCGGCCGCCTCCGTCAGCGTGCGTGCGGCGCGCCCCACGCGCTCGGCGGCGCTGCCCTCCTCGCCGTAGACGAGCGCCTCGGCCGTCCGGGCCGCCTCGCGCAGCTTCTCGGCGCCGGCGAGCACCTGCCGCTCGCGGTCGAGGTCGGAGTCCTCGCCCGGCTTCGGCCTCGCCGCCTCGAGCTCCCGGAGCTGGAACGCGAGGTAATCGGCGCGGCGCGCCCGCTCCTCGCGGACGGCGAGGAGCGCGGCGCGCTCGCGAGCGGCCGCCGCGAGCTCCCGGTGCGCCGCACGGTACCGTGCAAGGGGCCCGGCGCTCGCCGGGTGAGGGCCCGCGTCGACGCCCGCGAACGCGTCGAGCAAGGAGAGGTGGCTCGCCTCGTCCAGCAGCGCGACGTGCTCGTGCTGTCCGGTGACGTCGACGAGCCCGCGCAGGGACGCCTCCAGCATCCCCACCGTGCAGAGCGCCCCGTTCACGAAGGCGCGCCCGCGCCCGCTCCGGGACGCGGTGCGGCGGACGAGCAGCTCCGTCGCCTCGGCCTCGATCGGAAGGCCGGCGGCCGCGAGCCGGAGCGTCACCGGGTGGCCCGGCGGGAGCTCGAAGAGCGCCTCGACGACCGCGTCGTCCACCCCCTCGCGCAGCACGTCGCCGCTCATGCGGCCCCCGAGGACGAGGTGCAGGGCCTCGAGCAGGATGGACTTGCCCGCGCCGGTCTCGCCGGTGAGCACGTTCAGCCCCGGGCCGAAGGCGACCTCCGCCTGGTCGACGATGGCGAACCCCGAGATGCGCAGCGTCGTCAGCATGCGGCCGAGTATGTGCCGCAGGTCCGACACTGATCAAATTTTCAGTCCCTCTTCCGTTCAGGTCCGGTGCTGGCGTCGCGGCCCGCCCGGCATCAGCTTTGATCTCATGCGGCCCGCACACGTGATGGTCCTCGAGCGCCATCGAGAGTTGCGAGAAGCGTTCGTCGAAGGGCTCCTGTACGAGGGCTATCTCGTCACCCCCGCTCCATCCGCCGCGGCGGCGCGGCTCGCGCTGCGCACCGCGAGCCCGGCGCAGCTGCCCCAGGTGGTCGTGCTCGACGCGGACGACGACGGCGAGCTCCTCGCCGAGCTGCGCGCCGACCCCAGCCTCGCCGGCATCGCCGTCGTGAACGTGAGCTTCGGGCTCGACTCGATGAGCAGCGCGGACGTGGACGTGCGGCGTCCCTTCAGGCTCGACGACCTGCTCACGGCGGTGCGCCGCGCGCTCGACCAGCGCGAGCTCTCGCCCGGCGCGCCGCCGGATCACCACGCCGGGGCCTGACGGCGCTCGGCCTCGCCCTTCGGCCGTGCACGCCGACGGCTCGAGGCGCGAGCCAGGTCAGCGCTCTCCCCACTTCAGCTTCGCCCGCAGGATCCCGAAGTAGTCGATGCGCGGGTTCCGCACGAGCAGGACCCGGTTCTGCGACTGCTTGATCTGGATGCGGTCGCCGCGCTCGAGCCTGAGCCCGCTCTGGCCGTCCAGGGTGAGGTACACCTCGCTCTCCGAGACGAGCACGATGTTCACGGTCTGGTCGTCGGGGAGCACGATGGGGCGCTGCGTGAGCGTGTGCGGGCAGATGGGGTTCAGGATGACACCCCGCATCGAGGGGAAGAGGATGGGGCCATTCGCCGCGAGTGAATAAGCGGTCGAGCCGGTCGGCGTCGCCACGATGATCCCGTCGGCCTTGTAGCTCGTCACGTAGTTCCCGGCGGCGGTCGCCTCGAACTCCGCCATGCGCGAGAGCGTCCCCTTCGCGATGACGACGTCGTTCAGCACCTCGGCGTCGACGAGCTTCTCCTCGCTGCCGGCCCGGTGGAGGTGGACGCGCAGCTTCATGCGCTCCGAGGTCTCGGCCTTGCCCGAGAGCACGTGCTCGATCGCCTGGTAGAGCTCCGCCTGCGGCACCTCGGTGAGGAAGCCGAGGCTCCCCATGTTCACGCCGAGGATGGGCGCGGGGCGCCCGTCGAGGATGCGCGCGGCGTGGATGAGCGTGCCGTCGCCGCCGAGGACGAGGACGAGGTCGGCGCCGCGGGCAGCCTCCTGCTCGTCTCTGAGCACCTCGAGCCCGCGTGAGGAGAGGTACTGGGCGGCGGCGGCGGCGCAGCTCGCGGCCTCGGGCGAGGTGCGCTTGTGGACGATCCCGACGCGGCGGGGGACGGGGCAAGGATGGCGGTCCATCCGCGTCATTATATAAGGTCGCGAGATGGACCTGTTCGACCATGCGTTGGAGGCGGACGAGGCGGGCAAGCCGCTCGCGGAGCGCCTGCGGCCGCGGCGGCTCGAGGACTTCGTCGGCCAGGAGCACGTGCTCGGGCCGACGAGCGCGCTCCGCCGCGCCATCGAGGCCGACCAGGTGCCGTCGCTCGTGCTGTGGGGGCCGCCCGGCACCGGCAAGACCACGCTCGCGCGCATCGTGGCGCGCAAGACGGGGTCGGTGTTCGTTCCCTTCAGCGCGGTGCTCGGCGGCGTGAAGGAGATCCGCGAGATCGTCCAGGCGGCGAAGGACCGCCGCAAGCTGCAGCGCCAGCGCACCATCCTCTTCGTGGACGAGATCCACCGCTTCACGAAGGCGCAGCAGGACGCGTTCCTGCCGCACGTCGAGGCGGGCGTGCTGACGCTCATCGGCGCGACCACCGAGAACCCGTCGTTCGAGATCAACGCGGCTCTCCTCTCCCGCTGCCGCGTCGTCACCCTGCGCGCGCTCACGGAGGAGGAGATCGCCGCCCTCGTCGAGCGCGCCGTCTCGTCGCCGCAGGGCCTCGGTGGCGACCTCGCGCTGTCGGACGGCGCGCGGGAGCTCTTCGCGCGCTACGCCTACGGGGACGCGCGGCGGGCCCTCAACGCGCTCGAGGTCGCGGCCGCCGCGGTGCGCCTCGCGGGCGGGAAGGAGGTCCTCCCCGCCGATGCCGAGGAGGCGATGCAGCACAAGGCGCTCCTCTACGACAAGGGCGGCGAGCAGCACTACGACGTCGTGTCGGCCTTCATCAAGTCGCTGCGCGGCAGCGATCCCGACGCGGCGGTCTACTACATGGTGCGCATGCTCGAGGGCGGCGAGGACCCGCGCTTCATCCTGCGCCGGATGGTGATCTTCGCGAGCGAGGACGTGGGCAACGCCGACCCGCGCGCGCTCGGCGTGGCGGTGGACGCGCTGCAGGCGGTGGAGCTGGTCGGGATCCCGGAGGGCGTCCTGCCGATGAGCCAGGCCGCCATCTACCTCGCGCTCGCCCCCAAGTCGAACACGGCCCTCACCTCGTACACGGCGGCGCGGCGGCTGGTGGGCGAGAAGGGCCCGCTCCCCGTGCCGATGAAGCTCCGGAACGCGCCGACGAAGCTCATGGAGAGCCTCGGCTACGGCGGCGGCTACCGGTACCCGCACAACTTCGAGGGACACTACGTCGCCGAGCGGTACCTGCCGGACGCCATCCGCGACGAGGTCGTGGTGAAGCTCTCGGGGAGCGGTCTCGAGAAGGAGCTCGCGGAGCGGCTGGCCGCGCTGCGGAAGCGCCACCGCGAGGAGTGAGCTCTCCGCGCTTCCCGCGACGATCGCCGCCCTCCCCGGAGCAGGCCCGGCGCAGCTCGCCTCGAATGCGGGCGGGCCGCGAAGTCGTCTTGCGGTCCGCCGGGGATGGGCTAATGTCCTCACTCGATGAAACCTCGGCCCAGACGCGAGCGAGGCGCCTCATGCTCCTCGTGAAGACGTTCCTCGCGCCGAGCCGCATCCACGGGATCGGCCTCTTCGCGGCGCAGCGCATCCCGAAGGGCACCGTCGTCTGGAGGCTCCACCCCGTCATCGACCTCGAGCTGAGCGATGCCGAGCTCGCGACGCTCGCGGGGCCGGCGCACGAGCAGGTCCGCAAGTACACCTACGTGGACCTCGTGCGCGGCAAGCACGTCCTGTGCGGTGACGACGCGCGCTTCTTCAACCACGACGACGCGCCGAACTGCCACGACTTCCCGGACGCCGACGGCGGCACCACGGTCGCGGCGCGCGACATCGAGGAGGGTGAGGAGCTGACGAGCGACTACGCCCGGTTCGACGCGGAGCACGTGCCGTACGCGAAGTGACGATGCCGTTTCTCGGGGGTGTCGGGGGCAGAGCCCCCGACTTCGATCGACGGCAGAGCCGGCGGCCGCTCGCGCCAGCGAGCGAAGGCGCCGCAGGCGCCGCCGCCGGTGAGGAGCTGACGAGCGAAACGCCCGGTTCGACGCGGAGCACGTGCCGTACGGGACGTAGGCCGAAGCCAGCGCGTCATGGCGCTGTCCAGCTGGAGTGAGCCCCGAGCCCGAGTCCGAACCCGAAAGAAGCCGGGCGCGGGCACGGGCGCGGGCTCGTTCACGGGACCAGCGCAACCGAGCACGGCCATCAGATCGAATGACACGCGAAGCACAGCCGACTGCCCGCCATCGGCAGCGTCGTGTGCGACGGCTCGCGCGAGTCCGCAGAGTGGCAGGTGATGCAGGCGACCTTCCCGTTCACGAGCGGCAGCGCCGGCGGCAGCTCGCCGGCGGCGCGCAGCGTCCCCTCGCGGG
>DASWDS010000353.1:0-7898 GCA_036395165.1 Anaeromyxobacteraceae bacterium
CGGCGCTCCCGGGAGCGCTCGTCGAGATCGAGCTGGACGAGCGGCCGGGGCCGCCGGAGCCCGATCCCGAGCTGCCGCTCCGCGTCCTGGCGGAGGGGCCGGGCTGGCTCGTCGCCGACAAGCCGAGCGGCGTCGCGACCCATCCCCTGCGCGCCGGCGAGACGGGGACGCTCGCGAACGCGGTCGTGGCGCGCCATCCCGAGTGCGCGGAGGCCTCCCCTGACCCGCGCGACGGGGGCGCGCTGCAGCGGCTCGACCTCGAGACGAGCGGGTGCGTGCTCTTTGCGCGGAGCCGCGACGCGTGGGAAGCGCTGCGCGCGCAGCTCGCCGCGCGCACCGTCGAGAAGGTCTACCTCGCGCTCGTCGCGGGGCGCGTCCCGTCGGGCGGCGTCTGCTCGGTCGCGCTCGCGCCGCGCGGCGGCCGCGTCGTGGCTGTGCCCGACCCGGTGCGCCCGCCCAAGGCGAGCGGCAAGCCGCGCGAGGCGGAGACGCGCTACGAGGTGCGCCGGGCGCTCCCCGAGCACACCCTGCTCGAGGTGCGCATCGTCACGGGCGTCATGCACCAGATCCGCGCCCACCTCGCGTTCCTCGGCTACCCGGTCGCGGGCGACGTCGTCTACGGCGGTCCGTCGGCCGCGCTGCCCGGGCTCGGCCGCCACTTCCTGCACGCCGCCCTGCTCGGATTCGAGCGGCCCGAGGGCGGCCGCGCGCGCGTCGAGAGCCCGCTGCCCGCAGAGCTGGAGAGGACGCTCGAGCGGCTGGCGGGCGCGTGATGCGTTCGCCCTTCGACTCCGCCACCGCGGAGCGGCGGCTACGCTCAGGACGAACGGAACAATGAACCGCGCGGAGCCAAAGTCCCGCTCGCGCTGGGCGTAGGGCTGCGAAGCAGCCCGGAGTCGAAGCGCGAGCGCCTACTGCGCAGGACTGGTCGGCGCCGCCGGCGCCGCGGGTTCCGCCGGGACCGCCGCGCCCGTCTGCGACGGCGCGTCGGTCATCATGCCGATCGTGTTCACGCCGGCGCGGTGCGCGAGGTCGAGCACCTTCACGGCGCTCTCGTACTTCACCGCGTCCTCGGCGTTGAAGAAGAGCACCTTCGAGGGGTGGCCGGTGTACGCATCGTGCAGGTAGGCCATCGCGTCGTCGACGGACCGGTCCTGCCGGTTCAGGAGCACGCGGCCGTCCGCCTTGACCGTGATGACGGTCTGGTCGGGCGGCACCTGGTCCGGCGGGACCACCTGCGTGCTGGGCGGCTCGTACTCCGGGACGCGCATGAACATCTGCTTCTCGGCGAGCGGCGTCATCACCATGAAGATGATGAGGAGGACGAGCACGACGTCGATGAGCGGCGTGACGTTGATGTCGTTGACGGGACGCTTGGTCCCGATCGCCAAGGACATTACTCGGCCTCCCCGGCCCTGATCTCGGACGCCGCCAGCGACACGCCGACGACGCGCGTCTTCGAGATCTCGAGGATGACCTCCCGGACCGTCTTGTAGTCGATCGCCCGGTCCCCCTTCACGATGACGGGAGAGCCTGGCGCGGCCGCCATCTCCTGGGTGAGGGCGTCGGCGAGCTCCTTCTTCGAGACCTCGCGCTTGTCGATGAAGACGCGCCCGTCGCCCGTGACGGAGACGAGGATGGGGTCGCCGCCGTGCTTCAGCTCGGAGACCATCTTCGCGCGCGGGAGCTGCACCGGCTTCCCGCGCTGGAGCAGGGGCGTGATGACCATGAAGATGATGAGCAGCACCAGCACGACGTCGACGAGGGGCGTCACGTTGATGTCGCTCTTGACGCCCTTGCCACCGATCTCCATGGACATGGGGTTACTCCGCGACCCGTTCGCTCACTTCGCGCTCACGTTGACGGAGGACTCGGGCCGGCCCTCCTTCATGAAGTAGTCGACGAGCTCGTTCGCCGAGTCGTTGATGTCGACCTGCATGTCCTCGACGCGATTCGTGAGGTAGTTGAACATCATCACGGCCGGGATCGCGACGAGGAGGCCGAACGCGGTCGTGACGAGCGCCTCCGAGATGCCGGCGGAGACCGAGCCGAGGCCGCCCGAGCCGGTGGCCGCCATCGACTGGAAGGCGGTGATGATGCCGGCGACGGTGCCGAGGAGGCCGACGAACGGCGCCGTCGAGCCGACCGTCGCGAGCGCGCCGAGGCCGCGGCGCAGGTCCGCCACCGTGCGCATCGAGCTGCGGTCGATGGCGCGGTTCACCGCCGCGACCACGTCGAAGGCGCCGACGTCCTCCGGGCCCCTGCTGTGGATCGCGCGCACGCCGCGCTCGTACTCCTCGATGGCGAGCCCGAGCACCTTCGAGAGGTGCCCGTGCCGCAGCTTCTTCGCGAGCGCGACGGCGTCGCCGTACCTCCGCGCGGGGAGGAGCGACCGCAGCTGCTCGGCGTACTGGCGCGACGCGGTGCTGGCGCGCGCGTAGGTGACGAGGCGCTCGGCCATCACGCCGAGCGAGTAGATGCTCATGATGCCGAGGATGACGGTGATGAACTTCGCGAAGAAGCCCATCGTCTTCCACATCGAGACGAGGTCGAACGACATGGCGGGCGCGCCCTCGGCGGCGAGCACGAGGTGGTGGACGGCATCGGCGAGCGGCAGCGACATGAAGCATCTCCCTGTGGTTGCTGACGAATCGGAGCAGCGAACGGGCCGTGAGCCCGATCACCCGCTCTGGAAGCGGATCGGCATGATGACCCAGATCTTGGTGGGTCGGCCCTGAGGGTCGGTACCCGCCACCCACTGACAGTTCTGGATGGCTTGCCAGATGGCGCCTGCGATGCGCGCGTCGGACACCTGGCTCATCATCGTGAAGAGGCTCGGCTGGCCGTCGCGACCGATCGCGAACTTGACGGTGACGGGACCCGACACGAACCCGGTGAGCTCCCTGGGGATCCGGACCGCGCTCTGGACGCAGTTCCGCTGCGCCTGCTGCGGCGCCTTGTACCCGGCGCCGCCGTAGGACGGCGCGTCCTCGATGGCGGGGCCGCCCGGCGCCGGCGCACCGACCACGCCCCCGACGACGCCGCCCTCGACGCCCTCGTCGCCGGCCTCCTCCTCCTCGGGGGGGGCGTTCTTGTCGGGCTCCTTCAGCTCGAGCGGCACCTCCTTCGGCTGGATCATCGCCATCGGATTGGGCGGGCGCGGCTTCGGAGACTCGGTCTTGGGCTTGGGCGGCGTCTTCCGCCTCGGCGCGGGCGGCGGCGGTGGGGGTGGCGGCGGCGTCACCGACTTGACGATCTTGACCGGGACGAGCGGACCCTCGGCGACGTTCGCGGAGATGGCGGCGGACAGGAAGATGATCCCGCTGACGACCGCGACCTGCACGGCCGACGAGCCCAGGAGGAAGGCGCCGCGGCGAGCCGCGCGCTGCCCGCCTTCTCTCTTCGTGACCTCGTCGAACACGGCTGCTCTTTCCCGAAGGATTGACGCCGGAATCAGCCGGCAAAAGAAGGCTCGTCTGTATATTTGGCCCCCCGGGTTGTCAACTGGGGCGCGGTGGTCCTGTCGCGCTCGCCGGGACCGGCGCCGGTGCGACGGGGCGCCGCTGCGCGCACGCGCGCACCGGCGCTGCATCTATCTGCTCTCGGTGAAACCGGCCGCGCATCACGCCGACCCCGCGTGAGTTTCCCCCGCCAAGGGCAATGGTGCCTGCCGCCCGCTGTGCTGCCGAGCGGTGACGGCACGCTCGGCCGTCTGCTCGCTTTCAACGCGAGCCTGAGTCTCTCCGTGAATTGACACGCCCAGCAAGAATGGATGCTTACAAGCGCGATTCCTTGGTCAACCACCCACTGGGGGTCCCGCCCGATCACCCCCTTCTCGCGGCCCAGACCAGCTGCGTCAAGTAGCGGATTTCATTGATGCCATCAACTGTACCCGCGAGGGGTCTTTTGGTCTTTTGGGTCAGGCGGCGGCGGAAGACTGCCAACAGCCGGGAGCAGCTTGACATTCCTGTCGGCCAGCGCCAATAACGCAATCCTACCAGCCCCTCGGCTGTATGTCTGACGTGCTCACGGACGTCCTGGCTGTGGCTTGTTGGCGCTCTCGACAGGGAGGAAGTCATGGGAAGGAAGCTGCTTCGCCTCCTGCAGGCCGCCTCGCTCGTGCTGTCGTTCACGGGCGTCGCCGCTGCGCAGACCACCGGAACGATCATCGGCGTCGTCACGGATGCCTCCACCGGCAAGGCCGTCGCGGGCGCGGCCGTCATCGCGACGAGCGCCAATCTGCAAGGTGAGCAGACGGCGGTCACCGACGACAGCGGCAACTACCGATTCAACATTCTCCCTCCGGGCCAGTACCGCCTGTTCGTGCCCGCCTTCACCGGCACGACCCCCGACGGGAAGACGGTGGAGTACAAGGAGGTCGAGCGCACGGACATCGTGGTGCGCTCGGACAAGACGCTGCGCGCCAACATGGCGCTCGTCCCATCGGCGGTGACGATCGAGGAGCAGGTCGTCCGGACCGGCGTCGCGCCCGTCATCAACATCGGCACCGCCGAGACGGGCGCGGTCGTCACGAAGGAGTTCCTCGCCACGGTCCCGGTGGGTCGCGACTTCGCGGCGAGCGCGATCGTCTCCCCCGGCGCGCAGACGGACAACTACGGCATCTCGTTCAACGGCGCCTCCTCCCCGGAGAACAACTACATCCTCGACGGCATGAACGTCACCGACCCCGCGTTCGGCACGCAGGGCTCGAACCTCCTCACGAACTTCGTCGAGGAGGTGAACGTGAAGTCGGGCTCCTTCATGCCGGAGTACGGGCGCGCCACCGGCGGCGTGATCTCGGTCGTCACGAAGTCGGGCTCGAACGAGTTCCACGGCTCCGTGTTCGGCAGCTTCGCGCCCGGCGCGCTGCAGATGTCGGCGACGCCCATCTTCCGTAACGCGGAGGCCATCGCGACCCGCGAGGCGCAGTCGAAGGAGTACCAAGCCGACTTCGGGTTCGAGGTGGGCGGCCCCATCATGAAGGACCGCCTCTGGTTCTACGGGGGCTTCGCGCCCGTCCTCAACCACCTCGTCGAGGAGCGCTATTTCCAGAAGCTCACCGAGGACCCGGCGAACCCCGGCCAGCCGCTCAAGGATCCCAGCACCGGCCTCACTGCCGGCACGCGCGTCGGCCCGAGCAGCTTCTTCAACGTCTGTCCCGGCAACATCTGCGCCAGCCGCCCGAGCAACGGCGCGAACGGGACGCAGTACCAGATCACCGGCAAGCTGACCTACCTCTTCAACGAGAACAACAACCTCTCGTTCTCCGTCTTCTCGTCGCCGCAGAGCCTCAACTATCTCGCGAACACCGCCCAGGGAACGCCCAACGGGACCGAGTCCGCGCTGCTCACCGACGCCAACATCCAGTCGACGGACGCCATCGGCCGCTACGGCGGCAAGTTCCTCGACAAGCACGTCATCGTCGAGGCGCAGGGCGGCTGGCACCGCCAGAAGCTCGACACGAACACCTCGAACGTCGGCGGCATCGATCAGTTCAACACCTCCACCATCCAGTGGCAGAACGAGCACAACCTGAGGGACTTCTTCAGCGCGAATGAGCTCGGCGCGGCGGAGGCGGCCTGCACGCCGGCGCCCGGCTCGACTTTCAATCCCTGCCCGGTGAGGCGCTTCTTCACGGGCGGCCTCGGGTTCCTCCAGAACTACACGCTCGACCGGTTCTCCGGGAGGCTCTCGGCCTCGGGCCTGTTCAGCGCCCTCGGTCACCACAACGCGAAGGTCGGCCTCGACGTCGAGCGGTCGAACTACGACAGCACGCGTTTCTACAGCGGCGGCGTCTACCTCCGCGAGCGCACGACGTCGGCGTTCGGCAACGTGTTCCAGGACTACCGCGGCTACACGGTGATCACGAGCCCGTTCGACCCGAACCTCGCGCCGAACGCGCAGACGTTCACGAACCTGAACGTGAACTCCGTGTCGAACAACCGCGGCTACTACGCGCAGGACAGCTGGTCCATCCTCGACACAGTGACGCTCAACGCCGGCATCCGGTGGGAGACGCAGGACATGTACAAGGCGGGCGCGTCGGGCCCGGCCAACCTCAACATCACCGACAACATCGCGCCGCGCGTCCAGGCCATCTGGGACTTCACCGGCCAGGGCCGGAGCGCCGTGAAGCTGAACTGGGGCCGCTTCTACGAGAACATCCCGCTCGACATGGGCGACCGCTCCTTCGGCGGTGAGACCCAGATCAACGCCAACCGCGAGTACTGCGTGGGCCCGAGCCCCACGGTCGGCGGCGCCCCCGCCAGCTGCAACCACCTCCCGAACGCCACCTTCAACGCCAGCCTCGGGCGCAACACGAACTACGTCCAGACGGGCCAGACCGCGGTGCCGGTCGCTCCCGACCTCAAGGGGATGTTCGTCGACATGTACGGCGGCTCCATTGAATACGAGTTCCTACCCGACTTCTCGGCGGGCTTCACCTACGCGGGTACGCACCTCGGCCGCGCCATCGAGGACATGTCGGCGGACGACGGCAACACGTACTTCATCGCGAACCCCGGCAGCTCGAAGGTGTTCACGGACTCGACCGGCACGACGCAGAACCCGCAGCAGGCGACCTACGTCGACGCCGTGACGCTCCGGCAGGTCGTGGCCCCCTTCCCGAAGCCGGATCGCCGCTACGACTCCTTCGCCTTCGAGCTCCGGAAGAACTTCTCGAAGCGGTGGCTCGCGAGCGCGAGCTACACCTACTCGCTCTTCCGCGGCAACTATCCGGGCCTGTTCCGCCCCGAGAACAACCAGCTCGATCCGAACATCACCTCCGAGTACGACCTGGTCTCGCTCCTGCCCAACCGGTACGGGCCGCTCCCGAGCGACATCCCGCACCAGTTCAAGGTCTTCGGCTCGTACATCTTCGACATCAGCACGCGCCTCAACGTCCAGGCTGGCGCGGCGCTGAAGATGCACAGCGGCACGCCGATCAACTACCTGGGGGCCCATCCTCTCTACGGCCCGAGCGAGGCGTTCATCCTGCCGCGCGGCAGCGGAGGGCGGACGCCCTTCGTCTCCCAGGTCGACCTGCGGGGCGGCGTCGAGTACGTCATGACGCCGCCGTACGCGCTCAAGTTCACGGTGGACTTCTTCAACATCCTCAACCAGCAGGAGGCGGTGAACGTCGACCAGAACTACACGTTCGACTCGGTCCAGCCGATCGTGAACGGACAGTGCAAGTCCCGCAACGGCGCCGAAGGGAAGAGCCCGCTCACGACCGCCGTGGCCGACTGCCCGGATCTGAAGTACCTCCGCACGACGGACAACCGTCCGGTCACGTTGAACACCAACTTCGGCCGCCCGACGCTGTACGGGGCACCCTTCTCGGTGCGCTTCGGCCTGGCGCTCTCGTTCTAGGGAGATCACACCATGAGCCAACTGCGAACGATGCTGCGAATGGCGGCCCCGATCGTCGTGGTCGCGGCGGTCGCTGGCCTCACCGGCTGCGACGACCGGTTCCGCTCGGTCGACAAGTCACCGCCGAGGGTCGAGCGGGTGATGGCCTACGACAACACGAACCTCACCAACCAGCCCCTGGTCGTCGAGAACCCCGGCGCGAACGCGGTCCTGGCCGGCGTCCCCACCATGCTCGGCGCCGTCCGCGTGGACTTCAGCAAGCCGATGAACGGGGCGACGATCCAGAAGAACGGCGGGGAGCCGCTGTGCGAGGCCTCCTCGAACATCACCGTCACGAAGACGCCGGCCGCTGGAACCCCGACCGACATCACCCAGAGTGCGCAGGTCTGCTACGTCCCGTCCGGCGCCAACGCCAACCTGACGGCCATCCTCGAGGGTTCGCCGACCTGCGCTGGTCCGGATCCGAGCGTGCCTGCCAATGGCGGCCCCATCGGCCTCGAGCCGGGCGCCACCTACGTCATCACGGG
>DASWDS010000354.1:0-2454 GCA_036395165.1 Anaeromyxobacteraceae bacterium
CGCACAGGATGGCGGCCATCTCCGCGCCCGGCACGGTCGCGCAGCTCACGACGACGTCGAAGCGTCCGCCGGCGGCCTCCACGCGCGCGAGCGAACCGGGCGCGTCGGTCGCGTCGAGCGCGAGGGTGCGGTCGCAGACGCCGAGCGCGGCGATGGCCGCGAGGGCCTCCCCCGAGCGGTCGGCGGCCACCACCTCGCCGCGGCCCGCGAGCTGGTCCTTCGCCTGGGCGCAGACGAGCGTGCCCGACTTGCCCGCGCCGAGCACGAGCACGCGCTGGCCGGGCCGCAGGTGGCGCGCGACGAGCGCAGGCGCGCCGCAGACGTCGAGCGCGGCGAGCGCGAGCCGCTCGGGGAGATCGTCCGGGAGGCGCGCCCACAGGCCCGTCGCGAAGAGGATGGCGCGCCCCTCGCACTCGACCCGGTCGATCTCCGGCCGCACCGCGGTGACCCGGCGCAGCGTGAGCGGCGTCAGCGTGAGCGAGACGAGCGTCGCGACGCGGTCGCCCTCGCGCAGCGCGCCCGCCGCGGGGTGGCGAGGCCCCACCTCCGCCACGCGGCCGATGAGCATGCCGCCCGAGCCGGTGACGGAATTGTGGAGCTTGCCGCGCGCGCGGACGATCCGCTCCACCTCTGCCCCGATGCGCGCAGCATCGCGCCCCACCGCGCCCTCGATCTGACGGAAGCTCGCCGCGTCGACGTTGAGGGCCTCGACGTCGATCGCGAGCTCGTCCTCACCGGTCGGCAGGGACGGATCGAGCACGTCCGCCGACTGCGGCAGCACGCCCTTCGGGGCGACGACGCGCCGCAGGCCATAGGGATCCATGCGGTGAGGATATAGCTCGAACGAGCGCCGCGATCAGTCCTCGGCCGCGGCGCCCGCGGCCCCGAGCACGTCCGCGGCGCGCCGCGCGAGTCCGGTCGCCTCCGCGAGGCGATCGGCGCCCCCCGCCTGGCGCAGCGCCCGCGCGGCGAGGTCGAGGGCGGACGCGGCGTCGAGGCGCGCCCCGAGGGCGTCGAGCGTCCGGGCCGCGTCGGCGAAGGCGGCCGCGGCCTCGTCGGGACGTCCCTGCGCGGCGAGCACGCGCCCGCGCGCCGTCCGCGCCACCGCCGCGAGCCCGCGCGCGCCGCGGCTCGCCGCGAGCGCCTCCAGCTCGGCCGCCTCCGCGTCGGCCTCGTCGAGCCGCCCGCGCGCGAGCGCCACGCGGATGAGCTCGGGGCGGAACAGGGCGTGGCACACCGCGCACTCGCCGTGGCGCGCGACGAGCTCGCTCGCCTGCCGCACAGCGTCCTCGGCGGCGTAGATGGCGCGCGCCGCGAGGCGGTTGCGGGCGAGCGTCGCGTGCAGCCGCGTGAGGACGTGCCGCCGCAGGGTGGCGCGCTCCGCCACCACCACGCCCTCGCCGAGGAGCCCGAGCGCCTCCTCGACGCGGCCGCGCCGCGTGACGAGCGCGGCGAGCGCGTCGAGGGCGAACGCCTCGCCGAGCGCCGATCCACCGGCGCGGAAGAGCGCCTGCGCCTCGCGCAGCGCGGGGTCGGCGAGATCGAGGCGACCCGCGCGCGCGGCGAGGGTGCCCTCCATCGCGCGGGCCAGCGCGATCGGGATCGGCGCCTGCCGCCCGGCGGCGAGCTCGCGGAAGGCGGCGGCCGCGGCCTCGAGCGCGGCGGAGGGCCGATCGTCGAGGAGGTCGTTCTCCCAGAGCGCGAGGTGCACCTCGAACGGCTGCTCGGGGCCGGGCTCGCCCGGCTCGCGGGCGGCCTCCGGCGCGGGCGCTCCGGCCAGGGTGGCGGCGAGCGCCGCCATGTCGCGGCCGCGCATCGCGAGCGCCGCGTCGCCGGCGCGGAGCGCCTCCTCGGTGCACCGCGCGGCCGCCTCCAGCGCCTCGCGCCCGCGGCCCTCGTGCCAGGCGATCTGCGCCGCGAGGTGCAGGGTCTCGGCGCGCTCGTCGCCCGCGCCCCCCGCCGTCTCGGCGAGCGCGGTCTCGAGCTGCACCCGGGCCTCTGCGTTGCGACCGGCGACGAGGAAGGCGAGGGCCGCACCGCGCCGCGCCCGCGCGCGCTGCTCCGGCGCGGGTCGCCAGCCCGCGGCGTCGGAGAGGCGGGCGGCGAGGTCGAACGAGCGCACCGCGCCCGGAAGCTCCGCGAGCGCGAGCTGCACCTGCGCCAGCGCCTCGAGGAGCTCCAGGCGCCGCGGCCCGCTGGCGGCCGCCGCGTCCGCGAGCGCGAGCGCGCCCTCGTAGAATGCGCTCGCCTCGCGCAGCCCGGCGCGCGCGGCGGCGCGGTGCCCGGCCGCGACGAGGTGCCCGAAGGCGCGCTCCGGCTGCCCGGCGGCGCGCCGGTGGAAGGCGAGCTGCTCGCAGGCGTCCTCGATCCCGCCCGAGCCTGCGGCGGCGCGCACCTCGACGGCGTCGGCGATGGCCTGGTGCAGCGCGGCGCGACGCCCGGCCGGGAGCGCCT
>DASWDS010000355.1:0-6704 GCA_036395165.1 Anaeromyxobacteraceae bacterium
CCCCGACCCCGACCTCGACCCCGACCTCGACCCCGCTACACGTGATTCCTCAGCATGAGCTCCCGCGGGTGCGGCTCGAGGTAGCTCTGCCCCGCGAGCTGCTCGATGCCGTGACGCCGGACGTGGTGCGCGAGGAGCGTCACCGGAACGACGAGCGGCGCGAGACCGCGGCGGAAATCGGCGATCGCGTCCGAGAGCTCGGCGCGCTCGTCGCGCGTGGCGAGCTCCTTCACGTGGCCGGCGATGTGCTGCAGCACGTTCGCGTGGCGGCCGCGCGTCGCGAGCTTCCCGAGCGCCGCCATGTACGCGTTGGCGTAGCGCTCGGCGAGCTCGCCGCGCGGCACCTCGCGCCCCCGAGCCACGAGCCGCCCGAGCCTGCGGTAGGCCTCGGGGTCATGGGCGAGGACGAGCAGCTTCTCCCGCGCGTGGAACCGCACCACGTCTCCCGCATCGCCGCCGCCGCCGAGGAGGTCGCGCAGCCGGCGATACGCGAAGACGCGCTCGACGAAGCTCTCGCGGAGCTTCAGGTCGCGGAGGCGCCCCTCCTCCTCGACGGGCAGGAGCGGCATCCGCTCCAGGATCACGGCGGCGAACGCGCCGCGGCCGGTGCGGCTCGCCCTCCTTCCGGCGTGCACGCGCACGTGCTCCATGCCGCACGAGGGCGAGTCCTTCTTGAGGATGTAGCCGCAGAGATCGAGCGCCTCGATCTCGGCGACGCGCCGCTCGGCATAGCGCCGCATGGCGTCGGTGTGGTCCCTGCCGCTCTTGGGCGCGACGAGGCGGACGAGCTCGCCGTCGCGCTCGAGGCGGATGCTCTCCCGCGGCGTTCCGAGCCCGAGCTCGACCTCGGGGCAGACCGCGACCAAGCTCACGAAGCGCGCGAGCACCCCCGTCACGAACGCGTCCTTCTTGTGGCCCCCGTCGTACCGGACGCGCTGCCCGAGGAGGCAGGCGGAGATGCCGATCCGAGGGGCCGGGGCGGAGCGCGCGTTCATCGCTCGCCCTCTCTTATCGCGACCGCCGGCGCCCGTCGCGGGTTACCCTCTCGCGCATGCACGACCCGCGCGCCGTCCTGGAGGAGCGCCTCGCGGCGCGCCGCGGGCGCGTGGCCGCGCTGGAACGGCGCGACGCGCGCATCGCGCTCGCCCGCCTCGCCGCGTTCGGCGCGCTCGTCGCGGTGGGCGTGGGCGCGCTGGCGCTCCATCGCTTCTCCGCCGCCTGGCTCGCCGCGCCCGGCGCCGCCTTCCTCGCGCTCGTGGCCGCGCACGACGGGGCGCTCCGGTCGCTCGCGCGCGCGCGCCGCGCCGTCGCCTTCCACGAGGCGGGCCTCGCGCGGCTCGACGGGCGGTGGGCGGGCACCGGCGACGGCGGAGCGCGGTACGCCTCGGACGAGCATCCCTACGCCCGCGATCTCGACCTGTTCGGCGAGGGCTCGCTCTTCGAGCTGCTCTGCACGGCGCGCACGCGCCCCGGCGCGGACGCGCTCGCGGCGTGGCTCCTCGCGCCGGCGAGCGCCCCGGAGGCGAGGGCGCGGCAGCGCGCGGTCGCCGAGCTCTCGCCGCGGCTCGATCTCCGCGAGGACCTGGCGGTGCTCGGCGAGGACGTGCGCGCCGACGTCCACGCCGAGCGGCTCACGGCGTGGGGCGCGGCGCCGCGCCTCCTGCGCGCGTGGCTCACCCTCCCCGCCGCCGCCGTCGCGATCGCCGCCGTGGCGGCGCTCGCCGGGTGGCTCTCGCAGGCGCTGCACCCGATCGCGCTCGTCCCCGCGGTCGGCCTCGAGTGGGCGCTCCTGCGCGCGCTGCGCGACCGGATCGGCGCGGTGCTGGGGGGCGTGGAGCGGCCCGGCGCGGAGCTGGCCGTCCTGGCGCAGCTCCTCGCTCGCCTCGAGCGCGAGCCGCTCGAGGACGCGCGCCTGCGAGAGCTGCAGGCGCGGCTCGCCGGAGCGGGCCGGGGTCGCGCCGCCGCGTCGTCCCGGATCGGCGCGCTCGGGCGCATCGTCGAGCGCGCCGGCTGGGCCGACAACCAGCTCTTCGCGCCGATCGCGTTCCTCCTCGGGTGGCGGCTCCAGGCGGCCCTCGCGGTTGAGCGCTGGCGGGCCGCGCACGGGCGCGAGATCGGCCGCTGGCTGTCCGCCTCGGCGGAGCTCGAGGCGCTCTCCTCGCTCGCAGCGCACGCGTTCCTGCGGCCGCAGGATCCGTTCCCCGAGCTCGTCGACGCCGGCGCGGTCTACGAGGGCGAGGGGCTCGCGCACCCGCTCCTGCCGGACGACCGCGCCGTCCCGAACGACGTCCGGCTCGGCCCGGGCGTGCGCCTGCTCGTCGTCTCCGGGTCCAACATGTCGGGCAAGAGCACGCTCCTTCGCACCGTGGGCGCCAACGCGGTGCTCGCGCTCGCGGGCGCGCCGGTGCGCGCCCGGCGGCTCCGGCTCGCGCCGCTCCAGCCAGGCGCGACGCTGCGGATCCAGGACTCCCTCGCGGAAGGGCGGTCGCGGTTCTGGGCGGAGATCAGCCGGCTCCGGCTCATCATGGACCTCGCGGCGCGGCCACCGGCGGCGCTCTTCCTGCTCGACGAGCTGCTCGCCGGGACGAACTCGCGCGACCGGCGGATCGGCGCCGAGGCCGTGCTGCGCGCCCTCGCCGGCCGCGGCGCGATCGGGCTCGTGACGACTCACGATCTGGCGCTGTCCGAGCTCGTGCCGGCGCTGGGCGAGGCCGCCAACGCGCACTTCGAGGACGAGGTGCGCGACGGCGACGTGGTCTTCGACTACCGCCTGCGGCCCGGGGTCGCGACGCACTCGAACGCGCTGGCGCTCATGCGCGCGGTCGGCCTGGAGGTGTGAGGCCGAGCCCCCCCTGGGTCGGCGCCCGCGGTGCGCGAGCTCGAGGTGCGCCCCGGAAGACCACCCTCGCGGGCTCGTGGCCGGCACGAGGTGCGGCGAACCGCCCGACGCGGTGACATGCCGCGGCGGGGCGCCTTCGCGACTCATTGCGGCTCGCCGCCATCGGGCCTATCGTGTGCGTGGAGAGTTCCTCCTCTCGCCGCCCGCTAGGTTGCGAGAAGGGCCGCGAGCCGGGCTGCTTCCGAGCCCGGCGGCGGCCCTCTTCATTTTCTCCCCGAGACGATCTGCCGGACGACGTCGTCGACGGTCTTCGGCGTGAGGCCCAGGCCCTGGAGCACCTCGCCCCACGTCACGTTGCCGCTCTTCACCGGGGCGAGGACCGTCGTGGGCGTCGTCTGGATCCGGCTCGCGAGGACGGCGGCCAGGATCACCTCGCTCGTGGTCGCGCCCATCTTTCGCAACGCCGCGACCGCCCCGGGATCGACGCCGGCTCGGGAGCCAAGGACGTCGTCCACGGCGAGGGCGGCGAGATCGCCGTCCGGCGAGCCGCGAGCGATCGCCTCCTCGAAGGTCCTTCCCAGGCCATCGGCCGGGCCCAGGACCGCCTTCCACGACTTCTTGGCGTCCTTGGCGCCGAGGAGCGACGCGGCTTGCCGCCCGCTCCGCGCCGCGACCCAGTACGCGATCCACAGATCGTCGGGCGAGGTGCCCGTCATCACCGCCTCGACGAGCTCCCTCTTCGAAGGGCCGAACGCGGCCGAGAGGAGCGAGCTCCGCGTCGACGCCAGGATGTACGGGTCGGCGGCGCGCGGGCGCGCCGGGTCGAAGCTCCGATCGCGATAGCAGTGGCAGGGACCCGTGGCGTCGGCGACGGCGACCGCCGGGACGAGCGCGGCGAGCGCGACGGTCGCCGCGAGGAGACGCCCGGCGGCGCCCACGGCCTTCCTAGGGGGCATGACCGGCCTCCTCGTCGCGAGCGCCACCTGGCGTGGGTGCGTCATGGGATCGTCTCCTCGTCGCTGCGCTACGCCGCGCGCCGGTCGATGTGCGGCGCGTCCTGCGCCACGGCGGACCTCTCCTCGCGGCGGAGCTTCAGGTCGACGGCGATCGCGCGAACGAGGAACGCGACGAGCGCGACGGCGCCGGCGTCGAACACGAGGTCGGGGACGACGCGCAGCCAGGTGACCGTGTGGATGAACGCGCTGCCGGTCACCGCCGGGCTGCGCGCGTACCAGATGCCACGCTCGACGGCGATGGCGAGCTGGTAGATGCCGGCCGGCAAGAGCGAGAGGAGCATCATGCCGGCGAGCCCGATGTTGAGGCCCCAGAAAGCGTACTTGAGGAGCTGGTCGCTCCAGGCCGCCTTGCGCACGAGGTTCCGGACCGAGAAGAGCATGAGCGCGATGGCGAGGAAGCCGTAGACGCCGAAGAGCGCGCCGTGCGAGTGGATGGGCGTCGTGTTGAGGCCCTGCGCGTAGTAGAGCACGATGGGCGGGTTGATGAGGAACCCGAACACGCCCGCGCCGACCATGTTCCAGAACGCGACCGCGGTGAAGAAGTAGAGCGGCCAGCGGTACGGGTGCGCATCGCCGCCCATCTTCGCGAGCTTGAGCGTCTGGTAGACCTCGAAGCCGAGCAGCGTGAGCGGCACCACCTCGAGCGCCGAGAAGGTCGCGCCGAGCGAGGTGATGAAGAGCGGCGAGCCGGTGAAGTAGAGGTGGTGGAAGGTGCCGATGATGCCGGAGCCCAGGTAGAGGATGATCGAGAAGTAGGTGGCGCGGGTGGCGGAGCTCTGCTTCACGGCGCCGATGCGGGTGAGGACGAAGGCGAGCGCGACGGTCGCGAAGACCTCGAAGAAGTTCTCCACCCAGAGGTGCACCACCCACCAGCGCCAGTAGTCGGCGTTCGAGATGTGGCTGCCCGGCGTGTAGAAGAGGCCGACCGAGTAGAAGAGCGGGATGGAGACCGAGGCGTAGAGGAGGAGGTGCGTGAGGCCGCCCTTGTCCTTCTCCGTCTGGAGCGCCGGCTTGATGGCGCGGTAGACGAGCCCGAGCCAGAGCAGCATCCCGGCGATGAGCGCCACCTGCCAGACGCGGCCGAGCTCGATGTACTCGTACCCCTGCGTGCCGACGAGGTAGTCGTTGCCGAGCTTGCCCTGGATGCCTGCCCAGGTGCCGGTGAGCGCGCCGAGGACGACCACGACGAGCGCCCCGAGCAGCGTGAGGACGAGCGCCTTCTGCCCCTTCGGCTCCTTGCCGCCGACCGCGGGGCCGATGACGAGGCCGGTCGCGAGCCAGCAGGTGGCGATCCAGAAGACGGCGAGCTGCAGGTGCCAGGTGCGGGTGGCGGCGTACGGGACGAGGTGGGTGAGGTCCACGCCGAAGATCTTGTTCCCCTCGACGGCATAATGGCCGGTGACGGAGCCCAGGATGGCCTGGAGGAGGAACAGCACGAGCGCCACGAGGAAGTAGGGCAGCGTCGCGCGCTGGCTCGCGGTGGGCTTCGGCTCGGAGAGCGGGACGAACTTCGGCGCCTCGTCCTCGTCGCGGTTGCGCATGTAGAGGTAGATGGCGAGGCCGATGCCGAGGATGAGCAGCACCACGGACGCGATCGACCAGACGAGCGCCGAGGGGAGCGGGCCGTTGCCGACGAGCGGGTCGAAGGGCCAGTTGGCGGTGTACGTGTGCGTCTCGCCGGGGCGGTTCGTGCCGGCCGCCCAGGCCGTCCAGAAGAAGAACGCGCTGAGCTGGCGCCCCTGCTCGGCCGTCTTCACGACGCCCTTCGGGATCGACATCGCGTCGGAGCCCTGGCCCCACAGCTCGGTGTAGTAGGCGGCCAGCGCCGGAACCGCGGCGGCCTGGCCGCGCGAGAGCGTGAGCGTGTCGGTGGCGGCGTCGTAGCGGTTCCGGTGCAGCTCCTCCCCCACGAGCGCCGTGATGCGCCCCTTCTCCCCCGCCTCGAGCGCGTCGAGGTCCGCTTGCGAGAAGGCGCGCGCCGCGTCGGGCGCGAGGCCGCGGGCGAGGCCGGCCGTGACGAGGCCGGTGCGGTGGAGCGCGTCCGCCGACCAGTCGCTGGCGAGGTAGGCGCCGTGGCCCCAGATCGAGCCGATGTGCTGGCCGCCGTGGGCGAGGTAGAAGCGCTGGCCGCCCATGATGTCGTCGTACGTGAAGACGACCTGACCGGCGGCGTCGGCGACCTTCGCCGGGAGCGGCGGCTTGTGCTGGTTGATCTTGGTGCCGCCGAAGATGAGGACCGAGAAGGCGGCGACGAGGACGAAGAGCAGGATGGCCTTGCTGCGTGCGTTCATGGGTTCGTGTTTCCTCGGGCTAGCAGCAGCCGCCGGCATGGCGGTGGGATGGGGTGAGCTCGTCGCGGGTGAGCGGGGCGTGGCGGGCGAGGAGGTCGTCGGCGAGCCGGTGCAGCCGCTCGTGCTCGCCGGAGCCGGTCTTCCTCGCCTCGTACGCCTCGCAGTCGGCGGAGACGCGCTCCAGCGCCTCCGGCGAGAGGCGCTGCCCGGCCATCGGATAGAGGATCGCGTCCTCCTTGTGGATGTGCGCGCGGAGCAGGGTCGCGAACCCGCTCGCGACCTCCGCGAGCTCCTGCCGATCGGCGTCGCTCCATGCCTGCTGCTGCGCGACGCGATCGCGCAGGATCCGGACGAGCCCGCGGCCCTGCTCGTGCTCGTGCAGCATCACCGCGATCGGGCCGCCGTCGCGCGGGAACCCGTGTTCCACCATCGCCGCGAAGAGGATGAGCTCCTCCTTGCCGTGGTGGCAGGTGTCCGCGAACTCGCGGATGAAGGTCACGAACCGGCCCAGCTCCTCCTTCTCGGTGGTGCCCTTGCGCCGGACCTCCTCAGTGAAGG
>DASWDS010000356.1:0-4376 GCA_036395165.1 Anaeromyxobacteraceae bacterium
GCACCTCTACAGCGGGCTCGCCCGCTACGGCATGCCGGCGCCCGCGCCGCCGCCGCGGACCTTCCTCGAGATCCTGGCGCGGGTGTGGTGGCGGCTCGACCGCGCGCTCGACGCCCAGGCGCTGCGGGCGGCCGCGCGCGACCACGCCGCCCGCGCGCTCCTCGCCGGCACGACCGCGCTCGTGGACCACCACGAGTCGCCGAACCTCATCGAGGGCTCGCTCGACGTCGTCGCCGGCGCGTGCGAGAGCGTCGGCGTGCGGGCGCTCGTGTGCTACGGCGCGACCGAGCGCAACGCCGGAGCGGAGGAGGCGCGCCGCGGCCTCGCGGAGTGCCGGCGCGTCCGGGGCACGCCGCTCGTGCGCGGTCTCGTCGGCCTGCACGCGAGCTTCACCGTCTCCGACGAGACGCTGCGCGCCGCCGGCGATCTCGCCCGATCGCTCGGCACGGTCGTGCACGTGCATGTCGCGGAGGACGAGGCCGACGTCGCGGACGCGCGCGCCCGCGGCGCCGCGGGCCCGCTCGAGCGCATGCTCTCGGCGGACGCGCTCCCCCCCGGCTCGATCCTGGCGCACGGGGTCCACCTCGACGCGGGCGAGGTCGCCCTCGCCGCCGAGCGCTCCCTGTGGCTCGTCCAGAACCCGCGCTCGAACGAGGGGAACGGCGTCGGATACCCGCGCGCGCTGCGCCACGCGGCGAAGGTCGCGCTCGGAACGGACGGCTGGGACGCGGACATGGCGGTCGAGGAGGCGGCGCTCTTCCGACTCGCGCGCGAGCACGGCGACCCGTCCGCCGCGCGTCGCCTCGCGGCCGGTCACGCGCTCGTCGCCGAGCGCTTCGGCGCCGCGCCCGAGCCGCTCGCGCCCGGCGCGCTGGGCGACCTGGTCATTCGTGAGGACGGGCGAGTCCGGCACGTCGTCGTCGGCGGGCACCTGGTGGTGGAGGACGGCCGGCTCGTGGCCGAGGACATGGATTCCATCGTGGCGGCGGCGCGGCACGAGGCGGCTCGCCTCTGGGACCGCATGGCCACGATCTCGTAGCCAGCTCGGAAGAGACGAAAGGGAGCGCATGGCGCGGCTGGGACTGGAACGCACGGTGGTGGACGAGGAGGTGTACGCGCGCACGCTGGGGCGCTTCCGCGAGGCGGGCGTGGTGCTGCCTACGCTCGCCCAGCTCAGGGATCCGGCCACCATCCCGGCGCCGATCCGCGCCGGGCTCGCGTCGGTCGATCCGGACGGGCCGCATCCGCTGAACCTCTTCCGCGTGCACTGGTTCAACGACGCGTCGCGCCGCGGCATCGCCGCCGTCCCCGAGCACGTCGAGCTGCCGCCGGAGCTCACGGGCGTGCCGGCGCGCATCGTGCTCGCGCTCGGGAACCGCTTCCCCATGATCCACGCGCACAAGGTGCTGGCGGCCTACGGCTGCCTCGTCCCGCGCGTCGTGACCGGGCAGTTCGACCCGACGCGCCACCGGGCGGTGTGGCCGTCCACCGGCAACTACTGCCGCGGCGGCGTCGCCATCTCGCGCATCCTGGGCTGCCGCGGCGTCGCCGTGCTGCCCGAGAACATGAGCCAGGAGCGGTTCGACTGGCTCGACCGATGGGTGGCCGACCCCGGCGACGTCGTCCGGACGCCGGGCTCCGAGAGCAACGTGAAGGAGATCTACGACACCTGCGCGGCGCTCGACCGCGACCCGGCCAACATCATCTTCAACCAGTTCTGCGAGTTCGGGAACTACCTCGTCCACCGCACCGTCACCGGCACCGCGATGGAACGGCTCTTCGGCGCGCTCGCCGAGGGCCGGCCGGGCACGCGGCTCGCCGCCTACGTCTCCGCGTCCGGGTCGGGCGGCACGCTCGCCGCCGGCGACCATCTGAAGGCCCGCCTCGGGGCGCGGATCGTCGCCGTCGAGGCGCTCGAGTGCCCGACCCTGCTCTACAACGGCTTCGGCGAGCACAACATCCAGGGCATCGGCGACAAGCACCTCCCCTACATCCACAACGTGATGAACACGGACCTCGTGACGGGCGTGAGCGATCGCGTGACGGACACCCTGCTCGTGCTCTTCAACACGGAGGAGGGGCGGCGCTACCTCGTCGAGCGGCGCGGCCTCGCCGCGGGCCTCGTGGCGAAGCTCTCGGGCTTCGGGCTCTCGTCGCTGTGCAACCTCGTCGCGGCCGTGAAGACGGCCAAGTACCTCGACCTCGGCGAGGACGACGTGATCGTCACCGTCGCGACCGACGGCGCGGCGATGTACGGCAGCGAGATCGCCAAGGTGACGGCGCGCGACTTCGGCGGCCGGTTCGACGCGGTCGCGGCGGGCGAGGTCTTCGGCCGCTCGCTGGCGGGGACCGCGATCGACCACCTGCTCGAGCTCTCGCACCTCGACCGGAAGCGCATCTTCAACCTCGGCTACTTCACCTGGGTGGAGCAGCAGGGCGTCTCGGTGGAGGAGTTCAACGCCCGCTCGCGCCAGGCCTTCTGGGACGGGCTCCTCGACGTCGTCCCGGCCTGGGACGCGATGATCTCGGAGTTCAACGCGAGGAGCGGCGCGAAGGTGCTCGCCGCATGACCTCGAAGGTCCGGTTCGCCTGCCACGGCTGCGGCGCGGCGGTGGACGCCTCGCGCGCGCTGCCGTTCCGCTGCCCGGCCGCGGACGCGGCGGGCGACACGGACCACGTGCTCGTGCCGGAGGAGCGCGGCGACCCCTTCCCGGCCGGTGGCGAGCCGGATCCGTTCGTGCGCTACCGCGCCCTGCTCTCGCCCTACCGGCTGGCACGCGCCGCGGGGCTGCCCGACTCCGCCTGGTCGGAGATCGCGGGTCAGCTCGATGACGCGCTCGTCCGCGCCGGCGGCCGCGGCTTCCGCGTGACGCCGCTCGCCGCACGACCCGAGCTGGCGCGGGCGGCCGGCGTGGCGGGCCGCGTCTGGGTCAAGGACGAGACCGTCAACGTCTCGGGCTCGCACAAGGCGCGGCACCTCATGCTGGTGATGCTGTACCTCCGGGTGCTCGAGGCGGCGCGCCTGCCCGCGGCGGAGGGCGCGCGCGGCCGTCGGCTCGCCATCGCATCGTGCGGCAACGCCGCGCTGGCGGCGGCGGTCGTCGCGCGTGCCGCGGAGTGGCCGCTCGACGTCTTCATCCCGGCCGGCGCGAGCGCGGCGGTGGTGCGGCGCCTCCAGGACCTCGGCGCGCGCATCGCGGTGTGCGGCCGGCGCGCCGGCGAGGCCGGCGATCCGTGCTTCCTGCGCTTCCGCGAGGCGGTCCAGGCGGGGGCGATCCCGTTCGGCGTGCAGGGATCCGAGAACGGGCTCGCCGTCGAAGGCGGGCGGACGCTCGCCTTCGAGGTGGCGGAGGGCCTCCGCGCCCTGCAGGCGGCGCCCACCAGCCTGTTCGTCCAGGTGGGCGGCGGCGCGCTCGCGAGCGCGCTCGCGCAGGGTTTCGCCGTCGCCGCCCGGCTCGGCGTCCTCGAGCGCCCCCCGCGGCTCATGGCCGTGCAGACCTCGGGCTGCGCCCCGCTCGAGCGCGCCTGGCGCCGTCTCGGGACGACGACGCTCGCCGAGGCGGCCCGGACCCGATCCCGTTTCATGTGGCCCTGGGAGACGACCCCGGCGAGCCTCGCGCACGGGATCCTCGACGACGAGACCTATGACTGGTGGGCGATCGCGGACGCGATGCGCGCCACCGGCGGCGGTCCCGTCGTGGTCGGGGAGGACCTGGTCGCCCGGGCCCATGCGCTCGCGCGAGAGCACACGGGGATCGCCGTCTCCGCCACCGGCACCGCCGGCCT
This sequence comes from Anaeromyxobacteraceae bacterium, assembly GCA_036395165.1. Taxonomy (GTDB): domain Bacteria; phylum Myxococcota; class Myxococcia; order Myxococcales; family Anaeromyxobacteraceae; genus Anaeromyxobacter_A. The sequence continues at coordinate 3,787 of DASWDS010000356.1, forward strand.
GGCGGGCGTGCTCGCCGGGAGCCCTGACGGCGACGCGCTGGTGATCTTCTCGGGCGTGGAGCGCTGACGACCATGGCGCAGGGCGTGCGCTTCGTCCTCGACGGGAAGGTGAGGGAGCTCGTGGACGTCGACCCGACGCTCACCGTGCTCCGCTGGCTGCGCGAGGTGGAGCACCGCTGCGGGACGAAGGAGGGCTGCGCCGAGGGCGACTGCGGCGCCTGCACGGTGGTCCTCGGCGATCTCCACGAGGGCGAGGTGCGCTACCGCGCCGTGAACGCCTGCCTGCTCTTCGTTCCCGCGCTCGACGGGAAGGCGCTCCTCACCGTCGAGAGCGTCGCCGGCGGCGGGGAGCTCCACCCCGTGCAGCGCGCGATGGTCGAGTGCCACGCCTCGCAGTGCGGCTTCTGCACGCCCGGCTTCGTGATGTCGCTCGTCGCGCTCTACGAGAGCGAGCCCACCCCGTCGCGGCAGCGCCTCGACGACGTGCTCGCGGGCAACCTGTGCCGCTGCACAGGGTACCGCCCCATCGTCGCCGCGGGCCGGCAGGCCTACGAGTACGGCGAGCCGCGCCGCCTCGAGGACCACAAGGC
>DASWDS010000357.1:0-3336 GCA_036395165.1 Anaeromyxobacteraceae bacterium
CGGGACCGCGCGCCCTCGGGGAAGTGCGTGAGCTCAAGGTCGTGCCGGGCATGCTCGGCCGCGAGCGCGAGTTCATCGACGTCTCGAAGGACAAGAACAAGCGCGGCCGCGGCACCGGCCGGCCCGCCGACGAGGCCGCCAAGGGGCTCACCGGCAAGGAGCTGCTCTCGGCGGCCATCACCGACCGCGCCTACATCCCCATCCGCGGCAAGAAGAAGAAGGCCACCAAGAAGGGGGCGAAGACGCAGATCACCGAGAAGGCCGAGCACAAGAAGGTCATTCGCATCGAGGAGTCGATCTCGGTTTCGGGGCTGTCGCAGCTCATGGGCGTCAAGGCGTCCGACCTCATCAGGAAGCTGATGCAGGGCGGCAAGATGGCGACCATCAACCAGCTCATCGACGCGGACACCGCGGCGTTCCTCGCGAACGAGTTCGGGTACACCGTCGAGAAGAAGGGCTTCGAGGTCGAGGAGTACATCCCCGACGTCGAGGAGGACGAGTCGAAGCTCCAGCCGCGGCCTCCCGTGGTCACCGTCATGGGCCACGTCGACCACGGCAAGACGTCGCTCCTCGACGCGATCCGTCAGGCCGACGTCGCCGCCGGCGAGGCGGGCGGCATCACCCAGCACATCGGCGCCTACTCGGTGCACACCGACAAGGGCCCGGTGACCTTCCTCGACACGCCGGGCCACGAGGCCTTCACCGCGATGCGCCAGCGCGGCGCGCAGGTGACGGACCTCGTCGTGCTGGTGGTCGCGGCCGACGACGGCGTCATGCCGCAGACGATCGAGTCGATCAAGCAGGCGAAGGCGGCCGGCGTCACCATCCTCGTCGCCATCAACAAGATCGACAAGGCCGGCGCCGCGCCCGAGCGCGTGATGCAGCAGCTCACCGAGTACGAGCTCGTGGGCGAGCAGTGGGGCGGGACGACCATCATGGTGCCCGTGTCCGCCCGGACGAAGCAGGGCGTGCCCGAGCTGCTCGAGTACATCGCGCTGCAGGCGGAGGTGCTGGAGCTCAAGGCGAACCCCGACAAGCTCGCCGTCGGCGTCGTCATCGAGGCGAAGCTCGAGAAGGGCCGCGGCCCGGTCGCGACGGTCCTGGTGCAGGAGGGCACGCTGCGGATCGGCGACGCCCTCGTCACGGGCGCCGAGTACGGCCGCGTCCGCGCGATGATGAACGAGCGCGGCGAACAGGTGAAGGAGGTCCTCCCCGGGTTCCCCGTCGAGGTCCTCGGCCTCTCCGGCGTGCCGACCGCGGGCGACGAGTTCAACGTCGTCGAGGACGAGAAGTCGGCCAAGGAGGTCGCCGAGCACCGCGCCGAGAAGACGCGGGCGAAGGAGCTCGGCTCGGTCAAGAAGGCCACCCTGGAGGACCTCTTCGCGAAGGCGAAGACGGGCGGGCAGAAGGAGCTCAACATCGTCATCAAGGCGGACGTGCAGGGCTCCGCCGAGGCGGTGTCGACCGCGCTCCGGAAGCTCGCCGGCAAGAAGGTGGGCGTGAAGGTCCTGACCTCCGCCGTCGGCGCCATCACCGAGTCGGACGTCCTCACCGCCGCGGCCGGCAAGGCCATCATCGTCGGCTTCAACTCGAAGCCGGAGACGAAGGTCGAGCAGATCGCGAGCCAGCAGGGCGTCACGATCCGGCTCTTCTCCATCATCTACGAGGCGGTCGACGAGGTCCGCAAGGAGATGGAGAACCTCCTCGAGCCCATCATCAAGGAGAAGCCGCTCGGGAAGGCCGAGGTTCGCCAGCTCTTCACCATCCCGAAGAAGTCCGGGATCATCGCCGGCTCCTCCGTCACCGAGGGCATGGTGCGGCGCGGCGCGCAGGTGCGCGTGCAGCGCGACCGCAAGGTCGTCTACAGCGGCAAGATCGTCTCGCTCCGGCGCGTCAAGGACGACGTGAAGGAGGTCGCCGCCGGGCTCGAATGCGGCATCGGCCTCGACTTCGCGGACGTGAAGGTGGGCGACGTCATCGACGCGTACGAGCTGGAAGAGATCAGGCAGTCCCTGGAGTAGCGGCGGCGCTCCCCTCTCCGGGTGTGGAGGGGGGAAGCTCGGGGCGCGGCGGCGGCCATGTTCATCGGAGTCCTGCGCCTCACGCTCTTCCTGCCCGACCCCGGGTCGCTGAAGTCGAAGCGCCACCTGCTCCGGTCGGCCATCGACCGGGTGAAGGCGAAGTACAACGTGTCGATCGCCGAGGTCGGCGAGAACGACCTGTGGCAGCGCAGCGTCGTCGGCGTCGCCGCGGTCGGCAACGACCACGCGTTCGTGAACGAGACGCTCGACAAGGTGGCGGACTTCGTCACCTCCATGCACGGCGGGCAGATCCAGGTGACCGACCGGACCCTCTCCATCGAGAGCTACGGCGAGGGGCTCGGCGACGGCGGACGCACGCTCGGCGACACGGGCTGGGGAGACGGCGAAGATGGCGACGCATGACCGGCCGGCGCGGGTGGCGCACGAGTTCCAGCGCGAGCTCGGCGACCTGCTCGCGCACGGCCTGAAGGACCCGCGCATCACCGGCTTCATCACCGTCACCGGCGCCAAGATGGCGCCCGACCTCAAGGAGGTGACGGTCTACGTCTCGATCCACGGCGACGACGCCACCCGCGAGAAGACGCTCGAGGGGCTCCGCTCCGCGGCCGGGTACCTCCAGCGCGAGGTCGCGCACCGGATCCGGCTCCGCAACACGCCGCACCTGCGCTTCGCGTACGACAAGAGCGTCGCCGAGGGCGACAAGATCGAGCGGCTGCTCAAGGAAGTGAAGGACAAGGAAGGCTGGAAGTAGACCGGCCCCCCTCTCGCTGCTCCGACCTTGACCGCGACCTCGATCACCGGCGTCCTCGTGGTGGACAAGCCCGCCGGGCCCACCAGCTTCGACGTGGTGAGCCGCGTGAAGCGCCTCCTGCGCGCGGAGAAGGCCGGCCACACCGGCACGCTCGATCCGCTCGCGACGGGCGTGCTCGCGATCTGCCTCGGCGAGGCGGTGAAGCTGCAGCAGTTCCTCGCCGACGGCGACAAGGCGTACGAGGCGCTCGTCGCGTTCGGCGCGGCGACCACGACGGAGGACGCCGAGGGCGAGATCACGGCGCGCGGCGACCCGTCGCGGCTCGACGCGGCGGCAATCCGGGCGGCGCTGCCGCGCTTCCTCGGCGAGATCGAGCAGGTGCCCCCGATGTTCTCGGCGGTCCGCGTCGGCGGCCGGCGGCTGCACCAGGCGGCCCGCGCCGGCGAGGCGGTCGAGCGCGCTCCGCGCAAGGTGCGGGTGGACGCGCTCGAGCTGCTCGACGTCGCGCCGCCCGAGGGCGGGCTCGTTCACGCCCGCATCGCG
>DASWDS010000358.1:0-4857 GCA_036395165.1 Anaeromyxobacteraceae bacterium
GCTCTAGTGCCGCGCGCCAGAGATCATGAGCCGGTGCTGGAGCGCGCGCGGCGCGCGGGTGGGGGTTCGGGGGAGGCGGCGCTCCGCCTCCCCCGGTAGGGCTCTGCGGGGAGGGCCCGGGCCTTGCCCTTCCTTGCAAGGCCCGGAGCCTTCCCCGCAAGGTCCTGCGGAGCAGAGAGACGAGGAGCTCGTTCACAACTTCTGCGGAGCAGCACTAGGCATGCCATTGATCGCCGGGACATCGGGCGCGTGGACGCCCTCCAGCTTGCGCGCCGCGTGCCGCGATGGCCGCTTCGACCGCCCGACCGCCGGCCTCGCCCCGGGCGCCGTCCAGGCGAACCTCATGGTCGTCCCGCGCGAGGCCGCGTTCGACTTCCTCCTCTTCTGCCAGCGAAACCCGAAGCCCTGCCCGGTCATCGAGGTCCTCGATCCCGGCCGCACGGAGCCCACCTGCGCGCTCGGCGCGGATCTCCGCACGGACCTCCCGCGGTACCGCGTCTACCGCGACGGGCAGCTCGCCGACGAGGTGACCGACGTCGCGCGGCAGTGGCGTGACGATCTCGTCTCGTTCCTCATCGGCTGCAGCTTCTCCTTCGAGGAGGCGCTCGCCGCAGCAGGGGTGCCGTTGCGGCATGTCGAGCTCGGGCGCAACGTGCCGATGTTCCGGACGACACGCCCGTGCCAGCCGGCGGGCCGCTTCGCGGGTCCGCTCGTCGTCTCCATGCGCCCCATCCCGGCCGCGCAGGTGCCGCTCGCGGTGCAGGTGACGGCGCGCCACGAGCGCGTCCACGGCGCGCCGGTCCACGTCGGCGCGCCCGAGGCGCTCGGGATCGCGGATCTGTCGCGGCCCGACTACGGTGATCCGGTGGATGTCCGCGAGGGTGAGCTGCCGGTGTTCTGGGCCTGCGGCGTGACCCCGCAGTCGGTCGCGCTCGCGAGCAAGCTCCCGTTCTGCATCACGCACGCTCCGGGGCACATGTTCGTGACGGACCTGAGGAACGAGGACATCGCGAGGTGATCACTCCTTCTTCTTGAGCTGCCCCTCGTGCTCCTTGATGAAGCCGCGGATGTCGTCGGCCAGGTCGAGCAGCTTCAGCCACTGCTCCTGGTAGAGCGTCACCGGGAATCGGCCGAGCCCGTAGATCGACACGCCGCCCTTCTCGCTCACCTTCATCGACACGCCCTTGCTGCCGCGCGCCTTGAGGGCCGCGTTCTCCGCCTTGAGCCGCTCCAGCTCCGCCTTCATCTCGTCTTCGGCGCTCATCGTGACCTCGCTGTGGGTGAAGCTCCGCGTCGATCGTACCCCGCACGGCCGACAGGTGGTGCAGGCGTGCGACCGTACTACAACGGCGGCGCGCGCCGCGCGACCGCGCTCCCTCATGGGCGCTGCCCAGTTGGAGTGAGCCCCGAGCCCGAGTCCGAGCCCGAGTCCGAGCCCGAAAGAAGCCGGGCGCGGGCTCGTTCACGGGACCAGCGCAACCGAGCACGGCCCTCAGACGACGCCCTGCGTGCCCGCGACGGGCGCGCTCACGATCGCCTCCTGGAGCTGCTCCAGGGTGGGCGGCTTCGCGATGTGCAGGTCGAACCCGGCCTGCGCGGCGCGGCGCTGGTCGTCGCCCGAGGCGTAGCCGGAGAGCGCGATGAGCGCCGACGACCGCAGCTCGGGATCCGCCCGGAAGCGCCGCGCGACCTCGTAGCCGTTGATCGAGGGCAGCCCGATGTCGCACAGCACGACCTCGGGCGTCGCGGCGTGGGCCTTCTCGAGCCCGTCCACGCCGTCGTACGCGACCTGCACCTGGTGGCCGAAGGTCTCGAGCGCCTCCCGGAGCGTGTCGGCGGCGTCGTGGTTGTCCTCGATGATGAGCACCCGGCGGCCGCCGGACACCTCCGGGCGAGCGGGCGCGGGCGCGTCGCGCTCCGGGCGCGCCGCCAGCGGGAGGGAGACCGTGAACTCGGCGCCCATCCCGGGGCCGTCGCTCGAGGCCGACACCGCGCCGCCGTGCAGCTCGACGAGGCCCTTCACGAGCGAGAGCCCCAGGCCGAGGCCCCCGCGCGTGCGCGCGAGGCTCCGGTCCGCCTGCGCGAACGCGTCGAACACGTGCGGCAGCATGGAGTCGTCGATGCCGATCCCGTCGTCGCGCACGCGCACGAACGCGTTCTCGTCGTCCGCCTCGACGCGCACCTCGACGTGCCCGCCCTCGGGCGTGAACTTCGCCGCGTTGCTGAGGACGTTGCCGATCGCCTGCGCGAGGCGCGTCGCGTCGGCGTGGACCCACGCGGGCCCGCCCTCGGCGTGGACGGCGAGCGCGACCCGCGCCTGGTCGAAGGCGCCGCGGTGGTCCTCGGCGGTGCGCGCCACGAGCTTCTTCAGCTCGACGGCCGCGCGGTGGACCTGGATCTTCCCGCGCGAGATGCGCGTCACGTCGAGGAGATCGTCGACGAGCCGCGACAGGTGCAGGACCTGCCGCTCGATGATCTCCCGCGCCCGCGCGCCGCGCTCCGTGACCGGCCCCGCGCGCGCCAGCAGATACAGGCTGTTCCGGATGGGCGTGAGCGGGTTGCGGAGCTCGTGCGACAGCATCGCGAGGAACTCGTCCTTGCGGCGGTCGGCCTCGCGGAGCTGCTCGAGCGCGCGGTCGGCCGCCTCGCGCGCCGCCCGCTCGTGCTGGAACGCCTGCGCGCGCGTGATGGCGAGCGCGCACGTGCTCGCGAGGGCCGAGGCGAAGGCGAGGTCGTCGTGGCCGAGCGGCGGCGGAGCGCCGTAGTTGACGAAGAGCACACCGACGGTCTGGCCGTGCGCCGCGAGCGGCGTCGCGAGCGCGCCGTCGATGGAGAGGCGCTCCATCCACGCCCGCTCGGCGCCGCGCGCGTCGGTACGGCGGAAGAGGCGCGGCCGCCCGCTCGCGACCGCCGCGCGGACGTGCGGGCAGTCGGCGAGCGGCAGGCGCGCGCCGGTGCGCTCCTTCGGCTGCACCTCGAACGCGCCGACGAGCACGGCGCCACCGTCCTCGATCAGGAAGAGCGACGCGTCCTCCCCGCCGAGGAGGTCGGCCGTCCGCGGGACCGCGGTCGAGAGGACGTGCTCGAGCCCCGTCCCGGTCGCGAGGTCGAGCGTGAGCGAGGCCAGCATCTCGGACCGGGCCGAGTGGCGGCGCGCGTTCTCGCGCTCGACCTCGGCCGTTCGGCGCGCGCCCTGCTCCGACTCGTACAGGCGCGCGCGATCGAGCGCCTGCGCGAGCTTCGACGCGATGCTGCCCACGTGCCGCTGCCCGTCGCGGTCGATCGCGTGCGCCGACCGGAAGCTCATCGCGAGCGCGCCGAAGGGGCGGCCGTCGACGGCGAGCGGCACCGCCGCCCAGGCGCGACCCGCGCCCGCCGGCTCGGCCCACACGCCGGGGTAGAGCGCGTCTCGCTCGCGTGCCGAGCGCAGCCAGACCGGCTCGTTCGTCCGGAACGCGTCCGCGAGCGGCGCCTCGGCGTCCATGGGCACGGCGGCCCACGTCCGCTCGTCGTCGGGCGCATAGCCGAACGTCCGCAGGACGCGCAGGTGCCGCTCCCCGTCGAAGACGAGGATCGCGCCGGCGCTCGCCGCGAGCGTCATCGGCGCGGACCGGAGGAGCGCGTCCGCGACCTGCTCGGTCGTGTGCGCCGAGGACAGCGCGGCCGTGAGCTCCTGCGAGACGCGCAGCCGCTCCGCGACGCGTCGCGCGTGCTCGCGCTCCATCTCGGCTCGGAGCCGCGCGTGCTGCACCCGCGCGGCGGAGAGGGTCATGAGGAGCGCGACGACGCCGAAGGCCAGGAACTGGTTCCGCTCCGCGACGTCGCGCCACAACGAGGCAGGCCCGAGGGAGAAGTTGATGAGCCACATCCCCACGCCGGAGATGGCGACGGCCAGGATGCCGGGCGCCCGCCCGGCGAAGGCGCCGACGAGGATCACCGCCGAGAGCGGGATGAAGTAGAGCACGCCTCCGAGCGGGCGCGACGCGACCCACGCCACGGCGATGCCTGTGACGCTGAGGAGCGCGCTCGCGGGGTACGCGTATCGAATGAAGAGCCGGTGCGGTCGATCCAATGCGGCCTCGCGGGTGCACGCCTCCAACCGGCGCTGTTGAGCGCTCATTCCCGACACGCCTCGCGGCTCCTTCACCCAGGGTCCATGCGAGGTGGCGCCTGCATGACGGGCGGACGGGCGGTGCCCTTCGGTCAGCTCCGGAGACCGCCGTCACGGCACGGCGCCGGCCGGGTCACGCGCGCGCGTCGGGTGCGCAGGCGAGGACGGCGTCGAGGAGCGCCTCGATCGTGTAAGGCTTCGCGAGCCGGCAGTCGGCGCGGACCGCACCCATCGAGCTTCCGGAGACGACGAGCACCGGGATGGCCGCGAGACGAACGTCCCGCAGCTGCTCGTCGCGGAACTCCCAGCCCGTCATCACCGGCATCATGAGGTCGAGCACGATGAGGTCGGGGCGCACGCCTCCCTGCCGGAGCTGCCACAGCGCCTCGCGCCCGTTCGCCGCCTCGACGACCTGGTACCCTTCGCTCTGGAGGACGTCCGCGACCATCTCGCGCAGCAGCGGCTCGTCGTCCACCACCATCACCGTCCGGTTGCTCACACGCCACCCCCGGCCAGCAGCGCCCTCCACGGCAGGCGCCCGCGGGCACATTCTCCCCCGCGGGCGCGCCACGGCCAGTTTTCGGCCGGCTCTTGCCGGGTCCCGCAGCGCGGGTCACGCGGCGCGGGGGTCACGCCTTGCGCGCCCGCGGTCCTGCGCTAACTCAGTCGGGTCCCATGCCGCTGCCGACTCCGCCGATCGCCCCCATGCTCGCCAAGCTGGCGCACGAGCTGCCGCGCGGCGAGGG